>CAZIAG010000426.1:0-3829 GCA_964537375.1 uncultured Roseivirgaceae bacterium | reverse complement strand
AAAAAACATAAAGATCAGCAGTGGCAAAAAGATCAACAGGTTGACAGCGACAAACGCCATCGTCGTCGACGCGAGTTGAAACTGCCGGGGATATCGAATGTATATCCGGTCGCATGCCCACACGCACAATAGGAGGACAATAAAGCTCAACGTGTTATCCAGTGTTGTGCTGTTCCAGATGTACCGGTTGTCGAGCATCATCGCCGCGATGTTGGCGTGGACCTCCACGCCGAACATGTCGGGAAGGCTCCGCCCGGCGTACCGTTCATTCATCGGCGTATAGAACTGCTCGGTATGCGCCCCATTGTTGACATCGCCCATAAATCCCAGGAGAACAATCTTGTTGCGGAACAGCGCCGTGTCAAAGTTCGCGGTGAATACATCCGCGTAATCTACGCCGGTAAAGGTCGTCTCCTGAATCATGTAATTGGGCGAATGCCACGATTTCGCGGCCCCGCCGGTGAAGTCAATAAACTGAAGCGTTGATCTCAGAGGATAATTATCGAGGACGGTAGAATCGTAACACCGTGTTACTTCATACGCAAACGGGTAGTATGTCTGCCCGGCAATCTCACAGGTTGTCGGAAATGCGCGGACCGTTCCGTAGCTCCTGTCAGACTCAGGTATGTTGAGGTTGGCATAGCCGGTAGGATGGCGTTGAATAAACGCACTGTCGGAAGTTGCAATCCGATCATACGGCGGAAGATCGTCTTCGGAGAATAGCTGTGAAGCAAGCACGATTTTATGTGTGCCCGCGATCGCGTTGGTTAATGACGCGTCCTTCGTCGAATCTGCCTTACCTTGAAAAACAACATCGAGACCGATTACGGAGGGATCGCAACTGTCGACGATCGAGATCAATGCACCGATTCCCGCCCGGTCGAGATGCCCGATGTTGACCAGTACAATGCGGTCGTCGTGCTGTTGCCAGCCCTCTGCGAGCCTCAGGCGTGAAAAATAAAGGTCGGTGAAATCGAAATCCTTAACCGACTTGCTGAGTGAATCGAGAATGCTGATGCGCGACACGATGGCCACCACCAGGTTGGTAAACAACAAGATGAGTACAGTCGCGCTGAAAACTCTTGCGGCTATCGGCTTCGAAAACGACGAAAGCCTCATGCGGCGAATTACCGGAACATCACCATCACCTCATCTGCGACCTTCCGGTTGTAGTCGAAGGCAAGTTTCTGGTGATTGACCAGGTCCACGATGGTTCCGATAAAGCACAAACCCGCGGTGAAGATGTAGAGTATCCCCATTCCGATGTCGCCAACGAGGAATCGATGTATGCCGGCAATGCCGAAGAAACCAATGATGGCGGTAATGAGGATAAGCATGGGCTCCCTGCGCCGCGTGCGATAGACCGACGCAAACTTATGCGCCGTATCGGTATCCATGTCTTTGATTAGATTCTGAAGGTACACCATCTCCTCACCGGAGACCTCGGGAAGAACGTCGATAATCCTGGCCATAGGATTTATAGTAAAGTTTCAAAAGAGTGACTACTCTTAAAGATAGCACAATCACGGCGAATATTCCCAGCGGATGCGCTGCAAAGGAACGAGTGACTTCTCCATGAAAAAGAAGTGTTACAGACCGACCAAGCCCGCACCCCGGACAAAAGTCTACGCCCAGCCGTTGCAACGGACATATTGCAATGTGGGTGCCGGCCGGATCCGATAATGCCAGCACGAGGAGCGCGACAGTCCAGATCACCGCTTCAATCGGAAATGACTTCAACCATGCGAGTCCCTTATGCGTCATTGCCCTCGACAAAAAATTAAGGCCCCGATCTCTCGGGGCCATGGTCCATAAAATCCTTTTCTCACTTTGCCACGAAGCAGCGGTTGAGAATCGCTTCGTGTTCGTTCCCAAACCTGGTGTAACACCAGCGTCTGAGCTCGTTGATCTCCTCTGCTATCAGCATTTTGATAGCCTTCCGTAGCTCCTTTTCAAATAACAGAGCGTCAAAACTCACTTTGGTGAGTACAGTTTTGACATAATTCAGCATGATAATTGAACGTGTAAGGTTAAAAAGTTAGTCAAGCTAACGACCGTTAAGTTATAAAATAGTTGGGGACACAAACAGGATTCGCCGTTAAAAATTTTCTCCATGCTATTTCGTACCCTTTTTCGGCCTTAGCACGTATTTTACTACGTTTTTCAGCAATTTTTATTCCCGGTTTCGGGTTTAAACTCATAACGAAAAACGGCATAGCAATCGGCTGACAGCATGAAACTTTTTTTCAATATTTTTCTCCTCTTCTTTTCAGGCATCACTATGGCAATCGCGCAGGAAATTACCATTACCCTGGGGCCTGACGAAATTGGTGAGAATGAGGGGTGGACAATTACGGTAAGCGTTCAAAACGATCAGTTAAAGAGCTACGACAACTTTCCGGACATTGAAGGATTCCGGAAAAGGGGTACGTCGTCGCAAGTGACTACCAGCATCGTCAACGGGCAGGTCTCTTCTTCACAGAGCGTCGTTATGACGTACTTGCCCATCCGGCAGGGTACCATCACGGTGCCCTCATTTTCCATGACCGTGAATGGCAAACCGTTCTCCGTTTCCGGGAAGAAGGTAAAGGTCGGCCCCCCGGTTCAGCGCCGTGATCCATTTGACTTTTTCAACCGCAGACCGGCCCCCGATGATTTCTTTGGAAACGGGGCAACGGAATTTGTTGACATTAAGGACGAAGCGTTTCTGGCTGTCACCACCAGCAAAGATGAAGTATATGTCGGGGAAGGCTTCAACATGACGCTGTCGTTCTTCGTCGCGGAAAGCAACCGGGCGCCACTGAAATTTTATGATGTAGGGAAACAGCTCTCCGACATTTTGAAGAAGCTAAAGCCGAACAATTGCTGGGAAGAGAATTTCAATATTGAGAACATCGCCGGAACGCCGGTTACCATCCAGGGCAAGGACTATACGCAGTACAAGATCTACCAGGCAACATACTATCCCCTTAATTCCGAGGACATCCAGTTCCCCAGCGTGGGAATGGAATTCATCAAATACAAGGTGGCAAAGACTCCGTCGTATTTTGGACGGGAACGGAAAGAAGACTTTAAAACATTTTACACTAAGGCCAAGAAAGTCAAGGTAAAGGAACTGCCGCCTCATCCGCTGAAAGATGCTGTGGCTGTGGGCAACTACCAGTTGTATGAACACATGCCCACTACGGACGTCGAAACAGGAAAAAGCGTCTCCTACGTATTCAACATATTCGGTGAAGGAAACATATCGGCCATCGACAGGCCCACGGTGAAGAAGGATGACAACTTCGAATTCTACGAACCGAATGTGCGACAGGATATCACGCGGGCCAACGGCAGGGTTACCGGTACAAAGTCATTCAACTATTTCCTTATCCCGAAAGAACCGGGGACGTACAAACTTTCCGACTACTTCCGTTGGATATTCTTTAACACGGAAAAAGACCGCTACGACACGCTTCAATCGAGATTGACCTTGTACGTCACGGGCGAAAGCAAGAAGAATCAGGTGATCCAGGCAAACGACGCCGGAACATTTTACGACAAGATGCAGAATAGCGACAATGAATTGCGACGACTCGACGATACCGATTGGATAACCACCGGCATCGGACTCTTCACGGTCCTCATTTTTGGGGCGTCCGTCTACCTTGTTGCAAAAAAGCCGTAGTGATTGATCCAGATTTTCGGAATGCCACGCAGACTTTCTGAAAGCGTGTTCTCCCGCTGACTTGGCGAGCTTTGCAGTATTCTGCGTGAATCAAAGCCCAGTTTCCCATTTAACCCAATCTCCGAACTGCGTACAAAACAGGCAAGCGGGCAGCCTGGC
>CAZIAG010000425.1:0-3833 GCA_964537375.1 uncultured Roseivirgaceae bacterium | reverse complement strand
GGGGGTGGCGTTGGGAATATTGATTTGCTGTATGATCGCGGCAGAGATTCGGTAAAACAGTATGTTTTTAATCACACGCTCGATACCCCAATCGTACGCCCTTCGTTGGGCGACAGCGCGGGCGTGTTTGGTGCGGCGTTCTTAGTCAATTCCCCCTCATGAAGCGCATTGTTATTGTAGGACCTATTCCGAGGGATCATATCGTCACGCACCAGGGCGACCTGATACAAAAGTGGGGATGCGTGACACATCCCGTAATTGCGTTGTCGGTGATGGCGGGTGAACAGATCAATATCATTCCCGTATCACATGTGCGACGCGTGGATGTCGATAACGTAAGAGAGGTCTTTGATGGCTATCGCGGCGTAATACTCGACCACATCACCGCGCGCAACGATCAGGGAGATATTATAAGCCTCCGGTTTGTCGATATGAACAACCGCCTTGAGCGTCAGACCGGATTCATGGATCCTATTTTGCCCGAGGATGTCAAAGACCTGGTCGGGGCGGAGGTTTTCGTTTTTATACCCATCAGCGACTATGAGATATCCCTGGATACATTAAAGTTCTTGAAAAAGAAGAGCAAGGGGAGCATTGTGATCTTTGATGCACATGGACCGACAACGGCATGTCTGGCTAACGGTGAGCGTATGTGTAAATTCTGGATCGACCGGGATCAGTGGCTGCCTTATATCGATGTATTGAAAATGAACATGGAAGAAGCCAAGGCGTCGTGGTTTAAGAAAGAGTATGAAAGTCGCGATTACGAGGCTGAGCTCGACATGGTTGAAATGCGGGCGTTTGCCAATCACTGCCTTGAGTCGGGCGTAAAATGCCTCTGCATAACGATGGATTCGAGGGGATGTATGGTGTACTTTTCGAAGCGGGGAAAAGTGGTTGAAGAAATGGTTCCCGCAGTCAAGGTCCAGCATGTCGTGGATACAACCGGGTGTGGTGACTCGTTTGCCGGTGGCGTGGGATTTGGCTTGTTGCAGGATCCGAAAGACTACATCGGTGCCGTGCGTTATGGTAATGCACTGGGTGCATTGAGGACACAGGGGAAAACGTTTGCGGTATTTAAATCTCTTGAAGAAACGGACAAAATCATTCGTGAAACGTATTTTTGACCGCGATCCGCATGCCGGCTAAAAGACGGACGACGCGCAGCGGAGGATTGTATTTTTGCTGAGTAAAAGTGTTTGAAGAGAGAAAGAAAGGATGAAGCGAATATCGGCCTGCATTTTTGACCTTGACGGAGTGATTGTAGATACTGCTCACTACCACTTCTTAGCGTGGCGACGCCTGGCAAATGAACTGGGATTCGATTTGAATGAAACGCAGAATGAAAGACTCAAAGGGGTGAGCAGAATGCGATCCCTGGAGATCGTTTTGGAGATCGGAAACATTCGGTTGGCTGATGAAAAGAGGGAGGAACTGGCAAACCGTAAGAACGAGTGGTTCCTCGAATACGTCGAGCAGATGAGCCCAGAGGAAGTGTTCCCCGGGGTAAGGGAGCTGATCGAAGATATGAGAAAAGAGGGAATCAGAATTGCCCTGGCGTCGAGCAGTAAGAACGCCAGCCGCGTTGTCGAACTCCTCCAGGTAAGAGAACTGTTTGAGGCCATAGTTGATGGGACGATGATCACGCACTCAAAGCCGCATCCTGAGATCTTTCTGCTTGCCGCAAGAAAACTCCACGTTGATCCTTCGCAATGCCTGGTCTTCGAAGATGCCGAAGCAGGCGTGGTGGCAGCGCACGCGGCGGGCATGCGATGCGTTGGCGTAGGCTCTTCGGATGTTCTCGGTAAGGCAGACCTGGTGGTTGCTGCTACCGGTGACTTCAAGCTCCCTGCCTTGCAACAATTTGAAACTGTCTGACCCATTTTTCTTTTGCATATCAGACCGGACGCCTATGAAGAACTACCTCAAGCATGACGAATGGCAGATCATTGAGGAAGGATTCCACGCCCATTACAATCTCATTTCGGAAAGCGTTTTCAGCATCGGAAACGGTCGCATGGGCCAACGGGCCAATTTCGAGGAAGAATATTCGGGTGAAACGCTTCAGGGGAGCTACGTGGCAGGTGTGTACTATCCCGACAAGACGCGTGTTGGGTGGTGGAAGAATGGCTACCCGGAGTATTTCGCCAAAGTGCTGAATGCGCCCAACTGGATCGGGCTGCGGATCAGCATAGACAACATGAAGCTCGACCTGGCCAAATGCAAGGTCGAGAATTTCCGGCGTGTGCTGGACATGAAAACAGGGTTGTTGTCCCGGACCTTTGTCGCTGTTTTTCCGGACGGCAGGAAAGTCGCGGTAGATGCTCGAAGGTTCTGCAGTATGGCCGAGGGGGAAGTCGGTGCTATCCGCTATTCGATAAAACCTCTCGATTTTTCCGCCAAGGCCACTTTCTCTATCTACGTCGACGCCGACGTCATGAACAAGGACTCCAACTATGACGAAAAATTCTGGGAGGAGGTGGCTAAGGAAGCAGGAGAAGGCTACGCAGTGGTGACGGCCCAGACAAAAAAGACGTTGTTCCATGTGACAACCGGCATGCGATATGTTATTCATGCGGACGGCCTCCCAGCGGCACTCGAACGAATCAATGTCGAACAACGGGAGAAGTACGCGGCGAACGTAGTCCAGGTTCAGCTCCATGAAAACCAGGAGACAGTCATTTATAAGTTTGCTGCGGTGTTGTCGTCGGAGAACCATTCGAAAGAGGCGATGGTCGAACACTGTCGCAAACGCCTCGATGAGTCAGTCAAGAAAGGCTTCGATGCCCTCTTCGCGGAGCATGCCGCGGTTTGGGAACGCAAATGGCAAGAGTGCGACATCACGATCGAAGGTGATGTTGCAGCGCAACAAGGAATACGCTTCAATATTTTCCAGCTTACGCAGACCTATACTGGGGAGGACGAGCGGCTAAATATCGGACCTAAGGGATTCACGGGTGAGAAATATGGAGGAAGCACGTATTGGGATACCGAAGCATATTGCCTTCCGTTTTATCTCGGTACTGCGGAACAAAGCGTCGCGAGGAACTTGCTGGTCTATCGATACAAACACTTGCAAAAGGCAATCGAAAACGCGCAGAAACTCGGTTTCAAAGACGGCGCTGCCCTCTATCCGATGGTGACGATGAACGGTGAAGAGTGTCACAACGAATGGGAGATTACCTTTGAGGAAATCCACAGGAATGGCGCAATTGCCTACGCGATCTTCGACTATATCCGTTACACCGGCGATGAAAAATACCTGGCCGAGTACGGTCTTGAAGTACTCATCGCGATCTCGCGCTTCTGGGCGCAACGAGTGAATTGGTCCGCCGAAAAGAATCAATATGTGATGCTGGGTGTCACCGGCCCGAATGAATACGAGAACAACGTCAATAACAACTGGTACACCAACACATTCGCTACCTGGACATTGCAGTACACCATGGACGCGATCGAGTTTGTGAAGAAAGGCGATCCGAATAAATACAGGTCCCTGGCGAAACAGATTTCGTTTGACGAGGTGGGCGAAACAAGCCGATGGAAAGAGATTGTTGAAAAGATGTACTATCCTGTCGATGAGAAGCGGGGAGTATTCCTCCAACAGGATGGTTTCCTGGATAAAGAACTGTTGACGGTGAACGACCTGAAGCCTGAAGAGCGACCGCTAAATCAAAAATGGTCGTGGGACCGGATACTCCGCTCTTGTTTCATTAAACAGGCAGATGTATTACAAGGACTCTACTTCTTTGAGGACCGGTTCGACCTGGAGACGGTGAAAGGCGGTTTCGCGCCGGAACCGAGCCAGGCGAGCCTGTCGGCCCCGCGCCATA
>CAZIAG010000424.1:0-3833 GCA_964537375.1 uncultured Roseivirgaceae bacterium | reverse complement strand
TGGGGCTCAGGACCTGAATGTACGAGAGTCCGCCCCTCCAGGTTGCGGCCTTCAATAGGGTGTCATCAGTTTTGTTACAAACGCAACCTTAGGAGGCCTTCGACAGTATTTTTGCGTTATTGATTGACTCGAAGTGAAAGAATCGTTGAAGATCATAACGCACGACGGTGTCGGCCTGTCAGCTACTCGTTTTATTCCTGAACAATCCAGCGGGCGCGTCATCCTGATCAACTCCGCGACCGGCGTGCGCCAGCACTACTATGCTGATTTTGCGTCTTTTCTTGCCAGGAAAGGCTATGATGTTTATACATACGATTATCGGGGCATCGGAGAGTCGCGACCAGCGTCGCTGCGAGGTTACGAGGCTTCCATGTACGCGTGGGGAGCGCATGACTATGCGATGATGGTCCGTAACATTCTTCAGACTCACCCCAATGCACGCCTTACGGTGATTGGTCATAGCGTCGGGGGGCAGATCGTCGGGTTCTCGCCCGTGACCGAAGACGTAGATGCGGTGGTGATGATCGGTTCGCAGACCCCATACTGGAGGAATTACCGGGGCGTCTTTCTCAAGACAAGGCTCTGGCTTTTCTGGCACGTTGTGATTCCCGTCTTCACCAGGATCGCGGGCTATTTTCCCGCGCGTACGCTGAGGTTGTTTGAAGACCTGCCCCATGGCGTGGCTACTCAATGGGCCCGCTGGGCGAAGAACGCAAATTATGCGTTCGATGAATTACCGGAAGAAGCACACCGATTTCGTTCGCTTCGTGTTCCAGCGTTGATGGTGAGCTTCACGGACGACGGTTTCGCACCTCTGGCCGCCGTGCAGGACCTGATGTCACGGTACGATAACTTGAAATGGAATCACTGGCATTTCGAGCCGGCAGATGTAAGGCAACGCCGCGTCGGTCATTTTGGGTTCTTCCGAAAGAGCGCGGAGTCTACCCTTTGGAAGGGCGTGATGGAGTGGATTGAGAATCCGGCGCAAATGAAGGAAAGCCAAGCCGCGTAATATCCACGCCAGTTGTTGGTTTGCTGGTTCGGGGAGGGTGTGTTAACTTGTGTTAATGAACCCCGCGTTGGGCATTTTTTTGCTGGCTATTGCCCGTTGCCTCTGTTGCCATGCACAGGATCCTATGCCGATCCTGGCCTGCGGCAAGGTTCGCGATGCGACAACCAACAAGGCAATACGTGCGGATATTCATTACAGCAGTCTCCCGACCCGAAGCATTTCAGGACATTTTAACGACAGCGCATTTTCATTTACGGTGTTCGGTACCGCCCGGTACGAGATCACGGCAAAGGCTAACGGATACAAACCTATGACCGTGATCCTTGATCCCACGACATGGCATGGGGAGTCGCGAATAGAGCGCGACATCAGGTTGATCCCTGTTGGACAGACGACCATTCGCCTCAATCGGCTCATTTTTGCGCAGGGACGGGCAGAGATCGAGCGCGACTCATTTGAAGAGCTCGATGCCCTGGCATTGATGATGCACGACAATCCTAAAATGATCATCCAACTCGAAGGTCACACCGACAACGTTGGATCTGCGCGCGCCAATCTGCGGTTGTCCGAAGAGCGCGTTGAAGCAGTAAGAGACTACCTTATCCAACGCGGCGTAGCGAGGAATCGGATCCGCACGAAAGCTTATGGTGGGGCAAAGCCGATTCGCAACGAACAGACCGCCGAAGCGCGCGCCATGAACAGGCGAGTTGAGGTGCGTATCGTTCGAAACTGAAGGCTTGATGCGTCATCAACGTGCTGACAACGCGTTCGGGTTATTGCGTTCGGGTTATTCCTCGCCTTTCGAATCGAGTTCTTTACTAATTGATTCGTACTTCGCCTTGACCTCTTCATTCTCCTTCAACGCCTTGTAAATGGCAGAGAATTGTTTGGCGCCGACAAAATCCTTGGCCAATGCCTGGTAAGTTGAGTTGATTTTGGCAATCTCTTCTTCGCGACGTGCCTCCACCTTCTTTAGGAAGTCGACTTCTTCAGCCGTTGCCTTTGCTTCAGCAAGTTTTGTCGAATCCTTGGCGATTTTGAAAAGTTGATTGTATCGCTGAACACTCATGACGGTATTTGTTTGCACCATTTCCGTCACGACGGCCTGCAAGTTCTCCTTCATCGCGTCGATTGAGTCCATTGCAATCGCGTATTTTTTCAGGTCCTCATCAGTGAATCCTTTTTCCGTTTGTGCTTTTGCAACGCCGCTGCCCGCAACGATCATTAATAGAAAAGTCAATGCACGAAGTCTCATAAGTTAATAGGGTTACGATAACAATTCAGAACCGCAGTATAAAAAGCCCGGTCCACAATCACAAAAAAATCGGGCCGTATTCGGGAAGCGGAAAAAATAAGAGCCGCTCCCGGAGCGACTCTTAATTTTTCTTTAATACCGGTTTGATCAGGCGGTAATCTGCACATGAGGCGCGCCGGCGAGTATTTCCTCGTTGGCAAATTCTGAAAAGCGCTCGAAGTTTTTCAGAAATGCGCCGGCCAGGAAGTTTGCCTTTTGATCGTAGGCATTCTTGTCTGCCCAGGTATTGCGGGGATTAAGGATTTCAGCAGGTACACCCGGACAACGCTTCGGCATAGCGACGCCGAAGATCTCGTGGTTTTCGTATTCGTTGTGATCCAGTTCTCCTTGCAACGCGGCCGTGATGAGGGCCCGCGTATGCTTGAGGCTCATCCGTTGTCCAACGCCATATTCGCCACCTGTCCATCCCGTGTTCACAAGCCACACATTTACTCCTGCGTCGCGCATCTTGTTTGTGAGCATTTCGGCATAACGCGTGGGGTGAAGAGGGAGAAATGGTGCGCCGAAACATGCGGAGAATGTCATCGTTGGTTCGGTGATTCCTGTCTCGGTGCCCGCGACTTTTGCCGTGTAACCGCTGATGAAATGGAATGCGGCTTGTCCGGGTGTAAGTTTAGCGATAGGAGGGAGTACACCGAATGCATCGCACGTGAGGAAGAAGATATTCTTCGGGTTCATCCCCATTGAGGGGGTTGCGGCGTTTCGAATGTAGTGCAAAGGATAGCTGACCCTCGTGTTTTCTGTGCGGGTCGCGTCTTTGAAATCCACTTCGTTCGTGTCGCCTTTGAATCCGACGTTCTCCAATACCGATCCACTGCGTATGGCGGCGTAGATGTCGGGTTCCTTTTCTGCAGACAGGTCAATGGTTTTCGCGTAGCAACCGCCTTCGAAGTTGAAGATAACATTGTCGGCGGTCCAGCCATGCTCGTCATCGCCGATAAGCTTGCGTTTCGGATCGGCAGACAACGTTGTTTTTCCTGTTCCGGATAGGCCAAAGAAGATGGCCGTGTCGCCTTTTTCCCCGATGTTGGCAGAGCAGTGCATCGACAACACGTTCTGCTGATGCGGAAGAATAAAATTAAGGGCCGTGAAAACACCTTTCTTGATTTCACCCGTGTAGGCACTACCACCGATCAGGATAATTTTCCTTTTGAAGTCGATGATCGAGAAGTTGTGCTGACGCGTGCCATCAACGTTCGGATCGGCGCGGAAGCCAGGGGCGTTCAGGATAAGCCACTCTGGGCTAAAGTTGGCAAGTTCCTTCTCCGTGGGGCGGAGGAACATGTTATAGACAAAAAGATTTGACCACGCATATTCGGTGATCACCCGTACGTTGATGCGATACCGCCAGTCGGCACAAGCATATACATCACGTACAAAGAATTCTTTCCCTTCGAAGTACCGGATCATTTTGATGTAGAGCTGATCAAATTTCTCGGGTTCAAAGGGGATGTTGAAGTTGTTCCACCAGACGGTGTCTCGGGTCACCTCATCTTTAACCGTAAA
>CAZIAG010000423.1:0-3834 GCA_964537375.1 uncultured Roseivirgaceae bacterium | reverse complement strand
CACGTCCGTAATTATGCCTTTGTTAATACCGCCCATGCCGATCTTAACCGGTACCCTATCTCTGTGGACTATATCAAAGCCATTCCCTCTCTGTTCGGCGATGAGCAGGTGAAAGGTATTTGTTCCGAGGTCGATGATGGCTATGCGTTTCGGCATCGTTGTAGAAGCCGGTGAATTTAATACTTATATTGCGACCGCCTTTTATTTATTTTTACCGTATGCCAAACAGCATGACCAGGAGGAAGATACCCGACTCCGTTTTGCAGCAGAAGTTCGATGAGCTGGAGCGAAAGAACCAGGAGGCGCTTCTTGGAGGAGGCGAAAAGCGCATCGAACAGCAACACGCCAAGGGAAAATTGACTGCGCGCGAGCGTATTCAACTCCTCGTTGATGAAGGATCGTTCCAGGAGCTGGGCAAGTTCGTCATGCACCGAAGCAAGGATTTTGGCCTCGATAAGGAGTACTATTTGGGCGATGGTGTGATCACCGGTTTCGGCACGATCCACGGGCGCCTGGTTTACGTTTTTTCCCAGGACTTTACTGTCTTTGGTGGTTCACTTTCGGAGACTCACGCAGAGAAGATTGTGAAGATCATGGACCTGGCCATGAAGAATGGGGCGCCAGTAATCGGTCTCAACGACTCTGGTGGTGCGCGCATTCAGGAAGGTGTTGTTTCTTTGGGCGGGTACGCCGACATTTTTTACAGAAATACGAGGGCATCCGGGGTGATTCCGCAGATATCGGCCATTATGGGGCCCTGTGCAGGCGGTGCTGTCTATTCGCCGGCCATCACTGATTTTATCTTCATGGTGGAGAATACATCGTTCATGTTTGTTACCGGTCCGAATGTGGTAAAGACCGTGACGCATGAGAGTGTGACTGCCGAAGAACTTGGAGGAGCGATCACGCACAGTACGAAGAGCGGAGTGACACATTTTGCATGCAGCAACGAAGCGGAATGCATTGCGGGAATACGGACACTGCTCGGGTATATTCCTCAGAACTGTGAAGAGGAGCCCCCTAGAGTTCCGTACACACCGACAGACGAGAGCAGGCCGAAGCTCAATGAGATCGTTCCATCGAATCCAAACCAGCCTTACGATATGCGGGAAGTGATCGACGGGGTGGTCGATGCGGGGAGTTTCTTCGAGGTTCATAAGAACTTTGCGGAAAACATTGTGGTGGGATTTGCACGCCTTGCGGGTCGAAGCATCGGGATTGTTGGGAACCAGCCTGCATCGCTTGCCGGAGTTCTCGACATTCACGCAAGTATCAAGGGTGCGCGGTTCGTCCGTTTTTGTGATTGTTTCAACATCCCGCTATTAGTGTTTGAAGACGTGCCCGGTTTCCTTCCGGGGACAGATCAGGAGTGGAATGCTATTATTACCAATGGAGCCAAGTTGCTGTTCGCTTTTTCGGAAGCTACAGTGCCACGGGTGACTGTTATTACGCGGAAGGCGTATGGCGGTGCGTATGATGTTATGAATTCGAAACACATTGGTGCGGATCTCAACTACGCATGGCCTACTGCGGAGATCGCTGTGATGGGGGCCAGGGGTGCTGCTGAGATTATTTTCCGAAAGGAAATCGCGGAGGCACCCAATCCGCAAGAGAAGTTGAACGAGAAAGTCGAGGAGTATACGCGGAAGTTTGCGAATCCTTATCGGGCAGCGCACCGCGGCTATATTGATGAGGTTATTTACCCGGATGAGACTCGCGAAAAGCTTATTCGGGCGTTCGACATGCTCGAAAACAAAGTGGATAAGCTACCGAGAAAAAAGCATGGGAATATCCCATTGTAGGAAGCATTCGGCAGATGGAGACGCATTGTTCTGTGAATTCACAACATAGCTATGGATAAAAAAAGCAGGGAATTTCTATTTACCTATCTTAACAACGCTTCGCCGACCGGGTTTGAATCTTCCGGGCAGCAGATATGGCTCGACTACATCCGACCATATGTCAATGATTACATCGTTGATGTTTACGGAACGGTTGTCGGCGTGATCAATCCTAAGGGGACGTATAAGGTTGTCATCGAAGGCCACGCTGATGAAATCTCATGGTTTGTAAACTATATCACGGAAGAGGGATACATCTACGTGCGTCGCAATGGCGGTTCCGACCACCAAATTGCTCCGTCAAAGCGCGTGAACATCCACACGGACAAGGGCGTCGTGAAGGGGGTTTTTGGCTGGCCGGCGATTCACGTGCGCGAACCCGGCAAGGAGGAGGCACCCAGCCTCAAGAATATTTTTATCGATGTTGGTGCCGAGTCGAAGAAAGAAGTCGAGGCGATGGGCATCCATGTGGGCTGTGTGATCACATTTGAGGATGAACTTATGGAAATGAACCGCCGATGGTTGGTAGGAAGGGCATTGGATAACCGAATGGGCGGATTCATGATCGCGGAGGTGGCAAGACGTCTGGCCGAGAATAAAAAGAAGCTTCCATTTTGTCTATACGTTGTCAACTCCGTCCAGGAGGAGATTGGATTACGAGGAGCAGAGATGATCTCTCGCCGGCTGAAGCCCGACTTGGCGATCTGTACGGATGTAACGCACGATACGCAGTCGCCGATGTACAATAAGAAAGAAACGGGTAACCTCAAAGCCGGAAACGGCCCTGTACTTTGTTATGGACCTGCCGTCCAGAATAACGTGCTCAAGATGATCATCGAGACGGCTCAGAAGCGAAAAATCCCTTTCCAGCGCCAGGCGGTATCCAGGTCGACCGGCACAGACACGGACTCATTTGCATATTCTGCCGAGGGCGTCGCCTCGGCCTTGATTTCGCTACCCCTCAAATACATGCACACGACCGTCGAAATGGTACATAAAGATGACGTCGAAAACGTCATCAACCTCATTTATGAGGTCTTGTTGAGGGTAAAACCGGGGCAGGACTTCCGTTATATCAAATAGATTTCGAAGAAACCTTACATTCCTAAGGTTCAACCCCTTATAGGTTTCCCGGCGCCCGTTCGGGTGACCTATTTTTGTGTAAACAAACAACCAAGACCTGTTATGAGAAGGATATTAATTTTTGTGTTTGCACTCGTTATCGGTGGCAGCGCCTTCGGCCAGACGCAGAACAGGCCGATGCACGAGATTTACGCGATGATGGTGTTCAATTTTACCCGATATGTACAATGGCCGGACGAGGCTTCGGGTGGTGAGTTTGTTATTGGTGTGGTGGGAAATAACGACGTCTATAACACCCTTAATGAATGGTATGGGGGGAAGCCGAAGGGCTCGAAGACATTTTCGATCAAGAAGTTCAGTAACTCCAGCGAGATCACTGCTTGTCACGTGATTTTTATCGATCGCTCGAGGAGTGGATTGTTCGATGAAATTCATGCAAAAGTGCAGGGAAAGGGCACGCTGGTGATCACGGATAAGAATGGCATGGGTGAACGCGGGAGTTCCATCAACTTCAAAACGGTCGACAGTAAGTTGAAATTTGAATTGAATCAGAAGGCGATCGAGGCATCAAATCTGAAAGTTTCCGGTGCACTCTCGTCTATGGCGATATTGATTTAATGGGTTGTTTGGAAAGCCCCTCTCCTGGCGCACGCCAGGAAGGGGTTTTTTTCACTTTTTTGGGTAACTTGGCAATTCCACATTAAACCCCAACCGTTATGAGGAGAAGCATCCTGGCTGCGGGCTTGATTCTCATCACGAGTCTATCCTACGCTCAGGAAAGACCACAGCATGAGATACATGCCGCAATGCTGTACAACTTTATCAAGTACATTCAATGGCCCGACGAGGGCACGGCGGGCGATTTTGTCGTCGGCGTTCGCGAGGTGAGGGGGGCGGGATGGTGCGGGAG
>CAZIAG010000422.1:0-3863 GCA_964537375.1 uncultured Roseivirgaceae bacterium | reverse complement strand
AATCGGAGAAACCGGCACAGACTTGTATTGGGATAAGACATACTGGAACGAGCAGCAAGAGGCATTTCGGGTTCAGACCGACTGGGCCAGGCAGTTCGGGCTTCCGATAATTATCCACTGCCGCGAGACGCTGGATGAGACTATCGCCATGGTTGAAGAAAAACAAGATGGTCGATTAACGGGCGTATTTCATTGCTTTACCGGTTCCTTAAGACAAGCGGAGGCGATAATTGGACTTGGGTTCTACCTGGGGATTGGCGGTGTCTCGACGTTCAAAAAAGGCGGGCTCGACCAGGTGTTGCCGCACCTTTCCCTTGATCGCGTAGTCTTGGAAACCGACAGCCCTTATTTAGCCCCCGTTCCTCATCGCGGCAAGCGCAACGAGCCGTCATACCTTCAACTGATCGCGTCGCGGGTGGCAGAACTGAAGGAGGTGAAAGTTGATGAGGTAATAAGGGTCACAACAGCCAACGCATTGCGATTATTTCCCAGGATAGCCTAACTTGCCGCCGGGAATTACTAGCAGATCATGAAACTCAAAACGATCAGCATAAATGCCGCGCTTCCACAACGTGCGCGTGGTCGAATACTGATCGTGTATACCGGTGGAACGTTCGGCATGACTTACGACCCAGACGGCGTTCTTATCCCGTTCGACTTCAGCCTTATTCTTCAGCAACTTCCTACGTTGAGGAACCTTGCGCTTGAGCTTACAGTGATTTCTTTTGAGGAACCTATCGATTCTTCAAACATGGATCCTTCCCACTGGCAGTTGCTTGGAAAAATTATCTACGATAATTACACCGCCCATGACGGTTTCGTCATTCTGCACGGTACCGACACGATGGCCTATACTGCATCAGCGTTGAGTTTTATGTTGGAGGGGTTGGCAAAGCCGGTAATCTTTACCGGTGCACAACTGCCGATCACCGAGCCGCGCTCTGACGCGCGTGAAAACCTCATCACGGCCCTGGAGTTGGCCTCGGCTGTTCGCGACGGACGGCCCTGCGTTCCGGAGGTTTGCATCTATTTTGATTATGAACTGCTTCGCGGCAATCGGTCGAAGAAGGTAGAGAGTATGCAATTCGATGCGTTCGACTCAGGAAATTATCCGCCGTTGGCGAAAGCAGGCGTCAAGATCGATTACAACTGGTCGTTTATTCGACCGTGGCGGGAAGCGCCTCTTGTACTGCACTCAATGCTTGATCCGCGAATATCAATCTTAAAATTGTTTCCAGGCATTCCTCGGGCCAGCATTGAAGCGATCCTCGACACGCCCGATCTCAAGGCAGTTATTCTGGAAACGTACGGTTCCGGAAACGCACCCAACGCGCCCGAACTTATAGACGCATTGAAGCGGGCTATTGATCGAGGTATCCTGGTGGTAAACATATCCCAATGCATGGGTGGCACGGTGACACAGGGTAGGTACGAAACCAGTCGCGACTTGCAACAAATTGGCGTAATCGGAGGAGCAGATATGACCACGGAGGCCGCTGTTACCAAGTTGATGGTATTGATGGGTCGATTTGGTGCCGAGGAGGCGAGGGGCATTATTGGACAAAACCTGGCCGGCGAGTTAACCGCGTAAACCCCATTTGCAAACAGCCATTTTTATTGATTTATTTGCATCCTCAAAAATGTCCCGGAGAGGTGTCCGAGTGGTTGAAGGAGCACGCCTGGAAAGTGTGTATACGGGAAACCGTATCGAGGGTTCGAATCCCTCTCTCTCCGCGAGCCAAAGTACAAGGCCTCGGCTTTAGCCGAGGCCTTATTGTTTCGGAGTGTTTACCGAGTTCAACAGCGGAGGAACAAGATTGGCATTGACAGAGTCCCGGAAGGTCGACAGTCGACGGCCCACTCGTCCGACGCGCTAAACGCTGTCCTCATAATGCGTACTGCATTTTTGAACTCCAATTTCCGTTCTTCAAAACGCGCGTGCGTAGTCCTGTCGCGCGTAGTCTACCGCAATATTCTGGCCGATCTTGGTTCCTGGGGCCGATCGCGTTGGCGAGCTGACGCGATTTGAAACCCTTCAGAATCTTTCGTATTTTCCGTTCTTAAGCCACAACTCCACTTATTGCCATGAGGCAAGTACTTGTCCTGCTCTTTTTTCTAAACCTGATCGACGCCTGCGCGCAAAATGGTTTATCCATTCCGGCCGACACGTTATTTGCAACCGGGGAGAAGCTCTACCGGGACGGGAAGTACTCACTCGCGGCGGACACACTCGAGCAAGCCATCGCCCTTTATGAACGCTCGGGAAACCTGTCTGGCAGGATCAAGGCGCAGCAGCTGAGGGGAGAATGTTTTGCGAATCTTGCACGCTGTGACGAAGCATTGTCGATACTGTCGGCTACGCTGGCTCTTGCGCAGTCAAATTTTGAAAATGAGACGTCGGAAGTAGCCGAGAGCTTTTATTATCTGGCGCGGGCTACAGGAGGCTGCGCGGCTAAATGGGATGAAGCCATTGCATTGATGCATCGGTCAAGCGCCCTAAAGAAAAAGGTCTATGGCGAAAACACGCCTAACCTTGCGCTCAACCATACATTCATGGGCTACATGCAGCACCACCGGGCAATGTATGACAGTGCTCTTTTTTACCTGCAGAAAGCATTGGATATCAGGAACGCGGAATCGCCGGTGGACGAAGTGGAGTTGTCAAATGTATTGTTCCACCTGGGAAACACGTACTCGTACAAAGGCAATCTTGTGAAAGCGCTGGAACTGCAACTTCAGTCGCTCGCAATCAGGGAGCGAAAGCTTGGGCCAGATCATGCTTCGCTTTCAAATACCATTACTTCGATCGGTCGTATTTATCAACGTTTGGGAAACGACGAGCGCGCGCTTGAATCGTTTCTGAAAGGACTCGAAATTCGAAAACAATCTCTTGGCCCCGACCATGGCAACGTTGCTGCCAGCTATTACATGATAGGTACATTGTACAGCGATATGCACAACTTTCACCAGGCTATTGAATTCATCCAGCAAGGAAACCGGATAACGGAAAAAATCTACGGGCAAACACACGATATCCTTCCGACCTACTACGCCTACTTAGGCAGACTGTTTGGACGAATTGGTGAGCATGAGGAAACCATCAGATTTTTTGACAAGGCGGTGCAAGTAGGCGAACAGAACATGCGAAAGGATCACCCGTACCTGGGATTGATCTACAACATCATTGCTGAATACTATGCTGATGACGGCGACCTCGCAAAGACAAACGCCTACGTAAACAAGGCCCTCCCGATCTTTCGAAAGAGCTATGGTGAAGGTTCGGAACGGGAAGCCAGTTTGCTAGCGCGACTCGCGGGTTGTTATCTTCGGGATGGACAGCGCGAGAAGGCGATGGACCTGTACAAGAATTCGCAATCGATGCTGCAAGAACGTTTCGGAGAAATTCACCCCAAACTGTCGGGTATCTATCATTTGATGGGCATTGCCGCAAGTAAAAACGGCGACTACGAAGTCGCGCTTGAATATCTTTGGAAGGGATTGAGTTGTACCAGCGCGAATGCAGACGGCCTGAACAATCCATTTGTTAACCCGCCACTCGACAAGGTTGAAGACAAATTCACTGCCCTGAGTATCGCGGCAACCAAAGTCGGCGCCCTTTTTCAGCTGGCGCGGCGAAGTCAGGACGAAAAACTATTTCGCGATGTACTTAATACCAGCGATTTCTGCATGGCGCTGATCGATCAAATCAGTTCAGGCTATAACAGCGAAAATGAACGAACGGAATTGGAGCGCATTAGCCGCCAGGTGTATGACAACGGTATCGGTGCAGCATTTGCGCTTTTTGAGGCGACAGGATCTGACGAACATGTCGAACGCGCATTTGTGCTTTCCGAGAAAAGCAA
>CAZIAG010000421.1:0-3867 GCA_964537375.1 uncultured Roseivirgaceae bacterium | reverse complement strand
AGTATTCATCCTTTATCCTTCGCGTACTCATGGAGTACATGGCGCGATGAGTAAAATCGCTGAGCGTTACATGGTAGTTCTTTAGGAAGCCTCCGGAATCGTTTCGGGCCACAAATTTCATCTTAGCCCAAAATTTGTCGCCCCTTTTCTTTATACGAAAGCCACTGCTTATGCTCTTGCCCAGCTTGGCCGCTTTGGAAAGGTCTTCCTCGGGCTTATTTAAGCTCCGATCTTCAGCTGAATAGAAGATTGAGATATGTTTACCAATGACTTCCCACTCTTCGTAGCCGGTGATGGTTACGGCTTCAAGGTTTGAGCTGATAATAATGCCAAAGCGATCGAGAACAAATTCCTCATGGCCCTTGAGTGTATTAAGAAGCGATTGGAATTTGTTGTTTTCGGTGGGTTCTGGACCTACGAATTGATTGACGGATACCTCCATGGCGAAAGTTCTGTATAGTCTACTCGTTTTTGTCACCTTTATGGTGCACAATGGGCATACAGGGAGGTGTACCACGGGTGGACAAGGCGAAACTGTGCGGGTAGATGGGTATTATTTTTATTGGGGCGTGATCTGCGCGAATTGTAGGCCTTCCGAATCAGCCCGCTTTTTGGGAAATGATGACGCTAATGCCTGTTCTGTACACCCAAACTATACCTGGTTGGTTGTCTTTGTAGACCTTTTGTCATTTAGAATTCTAGCCGAACAAGTCAATCTTTGCGTTTAACAAATCGCAGCACAACTGAGTATATGAAAGGCCTGATATTCACCGAATTCCTGGAAATGGTAGAGTCCAGGTTCGGTCTTGAAACGTTGGACAAGGTATTGTATTCGGGTGAACTCAAGTCCGACGGAGTGTATACGGCCGTGGGGACGTATGATCACGCTGAACTGGTGGAACTCGTGAAGCGCCTGGGCCATATTACCCGAACGCCGGAGCCCGAGCTCCTGAGGGATTTCGGTATCTACCTTTTTGGCGTGTTTGCCAGAAACTACAGTGAACTTTTTGGGAGAATACGGTCTTCACTGGATTTCTTTGAAAACATTGATCGGTACATACACGTTGAAGTAGCAAAGCTTTATCCGGATGCTGAACTCCCCAGGTTTTCATTCGACCGAGTAAGCGAAAACCAGATTGTCATGTTATATGAATCCGAAAGACGGATGGGCGATTTTGCCGTGGGACTGATGTTGGGGTGTGCTGCATACTTTAATGAAACGATTACCGTTCAACAGGAAGACCTTTCGAACGGCGACGGTTCACGGATCAAATTTACCGTTACACGCGTGTCCTGAATTTTTTCTGTGGTCGACAGAGACAACCGAAATACGAATTTTTGATTGACAAAATGATACTATTAAAAAGATTAGACCCGCAAAATCAGGTAGATCACCCGGAATCGCTTGATTATTTGAGGAGAGCTTATAAACGGGAAAAGCAGGCGAGAAAGGCGGCCGAGGTGGTTATTGAGGAGAAGAGCACACAGTTGTATCTCATCAATAAGAAACTGGAGCAATTGAATCAATCCCTCGAACAGCAAGTCATTCAACGAACGAAGGAGTTGGAGGAAGCTCGTAACAAGGCGGAGGAATTGGCGCGAACGAAGCAACAGTTTCTCGCCAATATGAGCCACGAGATACGCACCCCGATGAATGCAATTGTCGGGTTTACGGATTTGCTATTGAAGACAAATCCGTCTGAGAAGCAGTCTACTTACCTTGAAGCCATTCGTCTGTCATCGGCAAACTTGCTGGTGATTATCAACGATATACTTGACTTATCGAAGCTTGAGTCCGGCAAGTTTACGCTTGAAACCATTGAGTTTAACATCCGGTGCACACTTAAGGCGCTGGTCTACTCTTTTGAAAAACAAGCGGCGGCTAAAGGAATCACGTTGAATTTTTCTATCGACGAGAATGTCAGCGACCCGCTGATGGGAGATCCCGTGCGCTTGCAACAAATTCTTGCCAACTTGTTGAGCAATGCCCTGAAATTTACGGAGTATGGATCGGTTTCCCTATCGTGCCGTTGTGTCAAGGAAGACGATTTGTTTCAGCATATACAATTTAAGGTCGAGGATACCGGTATTGGCATTGAGCAGGAGAAGCTTGCGCTGATCTTCGAGAGTTTCACGCAAGCGGATAACAGCGTGAGCCGGTTATATGGAGGCACAGGATTGGGCCTGGCCATTACGAAGGAATTGGTGGAATTGTTTAAAGGCACGATTGAAGTGGAGAGTGCGAAAGGCGAGCGGACGGTATTTACGGTTACGATTCCTCTTTCAAAAGCAACGGTAAGCCCGGAAGTAGTGCATGCGAATCACGACAGAAGCGCGGATCACGGATGGCAGGAATTTAGAACGCGGAGAATTTTGGCCGTTGAGGACAATGAGTTCAATCGCCTTTTGCTGAAAGCGATGATAGACGGCAAGGGGGTAACCTGTGATTTCGCGACGAACGGGAGGGAGGCGATAGAAAGACTATCGGAAGTCGAATACGATCTCGTCCTAATGGACGTGCAGATGCCTGTAATGGATGGTATTCAGGCGACGAGGCAAATCCGCGACGTGCTCAACCTGGGTATTCCTGTCATTGCTTTGACGGCGAACGCTTTGCCCGAGAACCGAGAGACCTACTTGAAAGCCGGATTCACCGATTGTTTGACGAAACCCTTTCTTGAAAGTGAACTGCTCGAAAAGATGACCACTCATTTGAAGTTAAGCGTTGTGCCTGGTAATCCCGCATCGGAAATATTTCAGGTGCACCTCAACCAGTTAAAGCGACTCGACAAGGGCGACGGATTTTACGAGAAGTCAATCCAGATGCTTGTCGAAAGTTTCGGGGAGGCGATGCGATTCCTCGAACAAGAGAACCCCGGTGGTCGGTTGGAGAAGATCAAGACACATCTGCACGCAATCAAATCGCACGTCAAACTCCTGGGGGCCTTCGAAATGTACGATGCAATTGTTCAAGTGGAGTCCCTTTCCAACGACCCCCTGAATCACGACCGACTCCGCTCAATGCTGGGTAAAATAGTTTCTCATGGGAAAAGCTTGATAACATTCCTTGAAAAGGAGCTGGAGACTTCTTCCGTAGTGTGACGGGAAATGGACGCCTATTTGACAATGATTAGTCGCCAATCGGACGGAAGCCCTTTGTAGTTGACACCGATCATCGATTCATTTTCCTGTCTGGAGATCTGTAAAGTGAGTTGAGCATTTTCTGTGGGTAATGGCAGGTTTATTATGTGCATCCATTGGAGGTATTCGGGCATGACCGGATTCTTTAAGACTACTCTCCTTTTCAGGGGAAGAATCTGAATGCGTAGGATGGCTTTGATCAGGAGAAACACGGCGGCAACGGACCAGGCCTGGGGCGAGCACGCGACAGGGTACGCTGTCGGACCCTCACCTTTTCTTCGGTCAAAACCGCAAAATAGCTCCGGAAGCCGTTGAAGAGGTATAAACAACGATGCGTCGAATAGTCCGGTCATGAGGCGCAGCACCTCGTTCTTCATTCCGTACCTGGAACATCCAAGGGCGATCAGCGCAACGTCGTGTGGCCAAACGGATCCGTTGTGATACGACATGGGGTTGTAGTTTTTCACCGTTGAGGAAACGGTGCGGACACCCCAACCGCTGAACATATCCGCGGCAAGCATCGCCCGGGCAACCTTTTGAGCCTTGTCTTGTGTCGCAATTCCGGTGAACAAGACATGGCCAGCGTTTGATGTCTTCACGCGGCACGGGCGTTTCAATCCGTCAAGAGCGATGACGTAGCACCCAAGCGCCTCATCCCAAAATTTCTTGTTGAAAAGTTTCTTTAACTGTTTTGCTTCTTGTCGCCAACGTGAAGCGAGCTCGGAA
>CAZIAG010000420.1:0-3872 GCA_964537375.1 uncultured Roseivirgaceae bacterium | reverse complement strand
AAAAGCATCTTTCGGAAATTCTCTGCCTGCTGCGAGGAGCCGTATTCGAATACACCCCGGATTTTTGTTAGTCCATCGATAATTCGCGCGACCTTGCGGCCAAACATCCGTTCAATGTCCGGCAGCTCGATGTCGGTATCTTCTACCACATCGTGCATGAGAGCGGAAATAATGGAGGTAGTGCCAAGGCCAATCTCCTCAGTACAAATTTCAGCCACGGCCAGGGGATGGAAAATGTATGGTTCGCCGGATTTTCGACGCATGTCTTTGTGCGCCTCCAGCGAAATTGTAAACGCCTTTTTGATCAGTTTGGCGTCGCCCTCCTTGAGAATCGGTTTTGCTTTTCTGAGTAGTCTCCGGTAGCGTCTGATTATCTCTTTTTTCTCCTGCTCAGTATCGATTACCATCATCGTGAAAACGAACTATTCCGTGTAAAAGCTGCTGACCCCGTTTGGGGATTAAGTTAGTGACATTTGAGGTATTCCGGGACATTTATCTTAACAAATACAAAGCGTTCTTTATTCCCGATTTATCCATAAATTTGCGCTCCTTTTGGCTATCCGGCCTCTGATGAGGCGTCATTCACGAGCACGGGGCGGATTCAGCCAGGGGCCCGGATTTTTCCGGAATTGTGGAGCTGGCTCCCAAAATCGGCCAAATGTCGTCAACGGCGCCTGCGATGACTTCCGGCCGGCAAACGCGTCAGATGGGCGCTTCCGATTAGACCCTGAACCCGATGACCCACGGGATTAATGGGATCGGAAAACATGCGGATGTGGCGTAATTGGTAGCCGCGCCAGACTTAGGATCTGGTGCCGCAAGGCGTGGGGGTTCGAGTCCCTCCATCCGCACATCAAAACTCCTGCAACGAACTGGCCGGGAGTCATAGGTTTTTGAAAGCTGGTCAACAAACAGATATACCTTTGGAAATTACACTGGACAGGAAAAGCAAGAACGAGGGGTTAATCAAGATCCGCCTTACGGAACAGGATTACCAACCTCAGGTGGAAAAGACGGTCAAGGATTACGCCCGCAGAGCGAGCATAAAAGGGTTTCGTCAGGGAAAAGTTCCCAGCGGCGTGATCCGAAAGATGTTCGGCAAATCGATCCTTGTGGAGGAAGTAAGCCACCTTGTCTCCAATCGGATAACGGACTACATCCGTGAGAATAATCTCAAGATCCTGGGCGAGCCGATCCCGAACCAGGAAAAAGCCGTTTCAATCGACTGGGATGCGCAGAAGGATTTCGAGTTCGAGTACCACATCGGGATGGTGGAAGACTTCACCTATGATCTTTCGTCCAAGGTTAAGGTCAAAGGGTATGAAATTCGCGTTGACGACAAGGTTGTCAATGAGACGATCGAAGACCTTAAGAAACGTTTCGGCAACGTAAGCTATCCGGATGCCAGTGAGGCCGGTGATACACTGTTTGGCGGATTGTATCAAGAGGATGGAACGTTGAAGAAAGAGCATGCCGTCATTAACCTTGGAAAGGCGACGAAGAATGCGCAAAAGAAGTTCATCGGCGTCAAGAAAGGCGACGAGGTAACCTTTGATATAAAGGAGCTCTACTCCGATGATGCCTTACTCGCGGAACTGCTTGGTGAATCTGAAGACAACGCAGTACAGGCCGCGGGCAGCTGGACTTTCAAGGTGGAAAACATCACCAGGACGACACCGGCCGAAATGGGTCAGGAGCTGTATGACCGGGTATTCGGCAAGGATATCGTCTCTGACGAACCGGGATTTGTCGCAAAAGTTCGCGACACGATCACTGAAAATTACAAGCGTGAAACCGACCATTTCCTCGAGCACAGCATTGAAGACAAGCTGCTGGAAAACACCACAATTAATTTACCGGATGAGTTTCTGAAGAGTTGGCTGAAAGCGTCAAGCAAGGGCGAGATAACCGATGAAGTCCTTGATAAAGAATATGAGCATTATGCAAGGGGCCTGAAATGGGATCTCATTAAAGGAAAAATCGCGTCCGACAACAACGTGACGGTCGCTGAGGAGGAGGTCATTGCGCGGGCAAAGGAGCTATTCGCTTCCCAATTCGGTCCAGGATTTATCGAACAGTTCAAAGAGCAGGCAGACAATATCGTGGCAAATTACCTCGCCAACGACAACGGTAAAAATTATTCACGGTTGCACGACCAGTTGAGGAACAGCAAGATCATGGAGCACATCCGTGCAAATATTACCGTAGAGAACAAGGCTGTTTCGCTTGACGAATTCAAGAAAATTGTGGCAGAGCATAAGCACTGACGCCGATAATGGCCGGGGCGAAATAAACCCACAATAAATGCGGGCGATTTTCGACTCCATCACCAGCGACGCGCGGTGGTGCGGTTTTGGACACCGATACCTAACCGGCGGCGAGATAACCCAGGCATCACAAACGTCCGCCTTATTGCAGCGGGCTCATCATAAACTACAAGTTTGAAAGTATGAACAAAAATAACGAATTCAGGAAGTATGCTGTACACCACCTCGGCATGAGCGGAAGCACAATCGATGGCTACGCGCGTGAGATCGAGAACATGACACAATACGTCATTGAAGAACGCCCCGGAAACTTCAGGGCCATTGACGTGTTCACGCGGCTTATTTCCGACAGGATCATTTTCCTCGGTATGGGCATTGACGACCAGATCGCCAACCTAATTACTGCCCAGCTTCTTTTCCTGGAATCAGCTGATCCGAAAAAGGACATCATTATGTACATCAACAGCCCGGGAGGGTCGGTCTATGCGGGGCTGGGAATCTACGACACGATGCAGTACGTCAACCCTGACGTGGCGACCATTTGCACCGGGCTGGCTGCCTCAATGGGGGCCGTATTATTGGCTGCCGGGGCAGCAAAAAAGAGGTCTGGATTACCCCACTCAAGGATCATGATCCACCAGCCGATGAGCGGCATGCAAGGCCAGGCCTCAGACATGGAAATCTCGCTGAGACAAACGCTGGAGGTTAAAAAAGACCTTTACAATATCCTCAGCAAGCACAGCGGCCAGAAGTACGAAAAAATCGAAAAGGATGCGGACCGCGATTTCTGGATGCGGGCGGTCGAAGCCCGGGAATACGGCCTAATTGACGAGGTTCTGGAACGGAAAAAGGCTTAAAAGCGTCAGTAATTTAGTTAAACCGATGTGCCAAATTATCAGTACCTTTGTGGTTGTTGGCACATCGGATTTTTTATATTAAACCGGGTATATGGCCGAAGTAACATGTTCATTTTGCGGACGCAGCAAGAAGGATGTGGACCTGATGATCTCAGGGATACATGCCCATATTTGCGACAAGTGCGTTACACAGGCCAGCCAAATCCTCCAGGAGGAAAAGCGCAGCAAGGCCGATACTGGCTTTTCACCCAACTTCAAGCTGATCAAACCGAGGGAAATAAAGAAATTCCTCGACGAATACGTCATCGGCCAGGATGAGGCCAAAAAGGTCATCTCTGTCGCGGTGTACAATCACTACAAGCGCCTGATGCAGCGCAAGCTGGAAAGCGACGTGACAATCGAGAAATCCAACATCATCATGGTGGGAGAAACCGGGACTGGTAAGACCTACCTGGCGCGTACCCTCGCGAAAATCCTCCAAGTGCCCTTCTGCATTGCCGACGCAACGGTGTTAACTGAAGCAGGCTATGTTGGTGAGGATGTGGAGAGTATTCTAACCCGTCTTCTCCAGGCCGCAGATTACAATGTCGAGGCGGCCGAGCGCGGGATCGTGTATATCGATGAGATTGATAAGATCGCCCGTAAGTCTGACAACCCGTCGATTACGCGTGATGTCAGTGGTGAAGGCGTGCAGCAGGCTCTGCTAAAACTTCTTGAAGGTACAGCGGTTAATGTCCCCCCCCAGGGA
>CAZIAG010000419.1:0-3879 GCA_964537375.1 uncultured Roseivirgaceae bacterium | reverse complement strand
ATGCAATCTGCAATTTACTATTTCAATAAATGGGGATGGTTTTTTGACAATGAACGAGAACTGATCAACCAGAGGATTTTGCTTAATTTTTCTGAGTGAATTTGCGCAGTAAGGAATTTTTCGGGGGTGGATTGCCTTGGGCGTTGGGCTTTAGTCTTGTTATGCTGCCCTATTCCGTTACGTTGTGTCATGCCGGCTTTTTCCTCGCGATACTTTGCTGGATTATCGAGGGCGACTGGCGAACGAAGGTGCAGCTCGTCAAGGGCAGCTGGTTGATAAAGATACTCCTGGTCTATGGTGTGCTTTTGTTGGTCGGGCTTTTGTACACCGAGCAAACGCATGACGGATGGTTTAGCCTGGAACGCAAGGTGTTTCTTTTTGTTATGCCGGTGGTGATCGCTTCGACGAGATCGATAACCCAGTTGCATGTTCGACGGATATTTTGGCTGTTTGTGGCAAGTTGTCTTTTGGTCGCCTTGATTTGCCTTGTAAATGCCGTCGGTGACTGGAATGCCTATCGCACCGGTTCTTTCCCGGCGGACCACCTGTATTTTCTGGATCCAAACAATGTTGAATTAATGAAGACCAGGGGCATCTGGTTCTTCTTGTCGTACATACCGCTGGCCTCTGCGATTTCTATACATCCGACGTATTTGTCGTTGTATATGTCGTTTTGTTGTGTGTTTATCTTTTTTGAACTACCCCACATTCGGCACACTGCCGTTCGCTGCGCGGGAATTGCACTCGCCATCCTTTTTGCGGCATTTTTGTCCCTGCTCGCGTCACGCGTGATCATGATTGCCGTGTTGTTGCTTTTGAGTGCCTTCGTTCTTGGACATATTCCCCGACAAAATTTGATCACCAGGATCGCCATTGGAATGGCCATTGTCGTGGTGCTTAGTGTCATGCTCGGAAATCCTATCAGCCGCAAGCGGCAATTGCAGGAAGTCGTATCGACTCCGCTTGCTGTGCAGGATGATCACGTTTATGCAAATTCAATTGGAATAAGAGTATCTCTCTGGTGGCTTGGCTGGCAATCGTACGTGCACGGAAACGTACTGGTCGGCAATGGCACGGGCGATGTTTTGCACGTGATGGAAGGTGCGGCGAGAAGTCACGGCATATCGAACATTTTGAACACCTATGATCCCCATAACCAATACCTTTATATTCTTATCGGCAATGGCCTGTTGGCATTTGCGGCCTTTGTTTTGTACCTTATGATTCCGGCATTTAGGGCGTGGCAAAGCGGCGAATGGCTAATGGTGGCGTTTACTTTTCTGATTGCGATGACTTGCTTTACAGAAACGGTCCTGGAGTTGCAGAAAGGGATCGCCTTCTTCGCGCTGGTACACCCGCTGCTGGCCTTTCGGTGGGCGCCGCGGAATGCATACTCACAACCTTTTGTCTTGTCAAGTGCGGAAAGTTGATCACGATATCGCACTCGCCCAACACGTTGTTCGGACGTTGTTGTACTATGACATCTTCAATTATCCGTTGACGGCGCCTGAAGTCTTTCGCTATCTCGGTACAAATTCCGTCACACTCGAGGACGTTGCAGGATGCCTGCGCGCCCTGGTGAGACGAAAGATTGTTTATGATCTTGGTGAACTCTACAGCGTCCAATACGATCCTGCATTGGCCGTGCGAAGAAGGAAGGGCAATTCGTTGGCGAAAGAATTTTATCCCGTAGCGCGAAAACGAGCGGAACTGATTTCAAATTTTCCGTTCGTCAGAGGGGTAATGGCGTCCGGGTCATTGTCTAAGGGCTATATGGATGAGTCATGCGACCTCGACTTTTTCATTATCACTGCCCCGGGACGCCTGTGGATATGCAGGACCTTGCTTGTGCTCTTTAAACGATTGTTCTTGCGCAATTCGCACAAGTATTTTTGCGTGAACTATTTTGTCGATGCGGAACACCTGGAGATTGAAGAGAAGAATCTTTTCACGGCAACAGAACTGGCCACTGTATTACCTCTCTACGGTGCTGACTACTACGAGAGGCTGATTGATACGAATTACTGTTGGCTGAAGACCTATTTCCCGAATTTTACGGCGAGGTCGTGTGAAGGGATTCCCGCTTATAAAAGAACTTTCGTTCAAAAATGTTTTGAGGGAATTTTTAACGCAGGCGGCGGAATTCTGGAGCGATTGCTTATGCGATTGACACAGCGACGTTGGGACGCTCTCTACAAGAGGAACTACAACGAGAAGGATTTCCGCATTGCATTCAAGACGACACTCCACGCGTCAAAGAACCATCCCCGCAATTTTCAGCGGTGCGTCATGGAGAAATACGATCAGAAGATCAGGGCGTTTAAACTTGGCACAGAGCGGGTGTATGAGTAAGGTATTGTTTACTCACTCGTATTTTTACAGGCTTGATCCGAAACAATGGCGTTTCCATCAGCCTTACCCGCCGTTGGGCACGATTCAGGCAGCTGCAGTTATCCGGAACGCCGGTTTTGATGTATCTCTTTTCGACAATAACCTTCGCAGCGGACCGGCGGAATTGGAGGAACGCCTTCGCGCAAACCCGGTCGATTACCTGGTGATTTACGACGATGGTTTCAACTATCTCACCAAGATGTGCCTCACGAATATGAGAGAGGCTGCGTTCGCTATGGTGAAAACCGGCAAGCGATTTGGGTGTCGTGTGATTGTCTGCGGCTCGGACGCTCACGATCATTACGAGAAGTATCTGTCAAAGGGAGCTGACTATGTGATCCGCGGAGAAGGGGAAATGACGTTGCTGGAGCTAATTAACGGATTGGAGAAGCACCATGACGTTTCTAATGTCGTCGGCCTCGTTCATGGCAAGGATGGCAAAGTCGCGGTGAATGCGCCTCGGCCGGTGTTACGCAATCTCAATGAACTTCCCATGCCGGCGTGGGACCTCGTGGACGTTGCTAGCTATCGGCGTATTTGGAAGCGACATCACGGTTATTTCTCCATGAACATAGCCACCACGAGGGGCTGTCCATTCAAGTGCAACTGGTGCGCAAAGCCGATTTACGGCAACCGCTACAACTCCCGCTCGGCTGGACACGTTGTCCAGGAGATTGAATGGCTTCAACGGAACTACGGTGTTGAACATTTTTGGATGTGCGACGACATCTTCGGATTAAAGCCAGGCTGGGTACAGGAATTTGCAAAGCAGGTGAATGCGAAGGGACTGAAGTTTTCCTACAAAATTCAGTCGCGTGTTGATTTGCTCCTGGAGGATGACACCGTCGAAGCGCTCGCAGAATCCGGCGCGGAAACGGTTTGGGTTGGTGCCGAGTCAGGGTCGCAGAAGATACTCGACGCAATGGACAAGGGGACGACCGTTGCGCAAATTGAAGAGGCCACCAGGTTGCTGCGTGCACATGGAATTCGTGTCGGCTATTTTCTCCAATTCGGGTACACCGGGGAGACACGCGAAGACATCGATGCGACTATCGAAATGGTGCTGAGGTTGCTTCCCGACGAAATTGGTATTTCGGTCTCCTATCCTTTGCCCGGCACAAGATTTTATGAAAATGTGAAAGGTCAGTTGAAGGAAAAGACTAACTGGACAGATTCCGATGACCTGGCTATGATGTTTGAAAGCACTTACAGCAAAGAATATTACCGGCACTTGCATCGTTATGTCCATAGTCTGTACCGGAAAGCCAAAGCCAACGCGGTGCTTGGAAAACTGGTGCGAAGACCTCATCAGCTTACCTTTCGGGATTTGCGCACAGGGCTGGCTGCACTTTACCATGTTCCCAACGCGCTGGCGCAACGCCTGAAGCTAAAAAGTCTTGAAACCGTTGTGAGTTGAGAAGTTATGGCCGCACCTTTCGATCATATTGCATCACCTTACCATTCGCTGTTTACACCCAGCGCGATTGG
>CAZIAG010000418.1:0-3881 GCA_964537375.1 uncultured Roseivirgaceae bacterium | reverse complement strand
CGGCAAGGCAGACGGTGCCCGCAAGCAGCAGGAGAGAATGACGGAAACGGAGAGAGCGGGCACCACGCTGGGCAACGACGGCGTCGATAACGTGTTTGGTGGACTTCAGGAGGGAACCTATCAATTGGAAGCCGTGAATACGGTGACGGGATGCAGCTCGACGTTGCAAACCACGATACAGCCCAACGCCACACCGATCTTCGTGCAAACGGTGCTTTCTACGCCACAGCATTTATGTGTGCCGAGCGGAAACCTCGAAGTAACCCAGATCAGCTATAATGATCGGGACGGTGTCACGCAGAATGTCGCGGGCGGTGGATTGTCGGACTTCACGTTCACCTGGTACCGCGGGGGTACAGCCATTGCCAACGTGGTGGGTGGTAATACTTCCGTCCTTGATTCGGCGGTTACCAACTACCCGGGTATCGGCGCCGATGCCAACTACTACGTGGTGGCCACGCGGGTGAGCAACGCACCGGGTTACCGGTGTTCATCCGCGCCTTATCGCGTGGAGATAAAAGATCAGCGCAAGTATCCTACCTTGACTTTCGCGACCGTATCGAATACGTCTTGCGACAATAATTTTGATGGCGAAATCACGGTAACGGCGTCAACGGCCGGCCTCGGCGCAGGATCGAACTACTCGTTTGATTGGATGCAACCGTCACTGGCCGACAACCTGAACACGGCAAGTCCGTACCAGGTCATGGCGGCAGAACCTGCTACGTACAACATCACCGTCACGAACCTGTTCAACCAATGCGCGAGGACAGGCCAGGTCACGGTCTCCCAGCGTACACCGACCATCGAAATCCTCGGGGTGACGAAGATCGATCAAACCGATTGCGCACCAGCCAACGGAAGCATCACGATCGATGGAACGGACGCTGCGCACGTGACGGTGCCAGGCACGTATACCTTTACCTGGACCAGGAACGGCGTACCGGTTGCAACACCCACACCGGATAATATTCTCGCGGACCTGGATGCCGCTACTTATACGATCACGGCCACCAAGACCGACAACACGGGATCAGGTTGTGTCTCCGCGGCATTCCCGGTGGTGATAAAGGACCTCACTCAAACGCCGGTCATCGAACTGGTCAATACGGCGAACTTCGCTTGTGTGGCGCCGTTCAATGGTGAGATTCTGGCGACGGTTGCCGAGGGTACAACGTCGGGTGTTACGGCCGGATACGAGTTCGAGTGGTTCCTCGGTAGCGGTACCGGGTTGCCGATGGGGGTAACCACCAACGTTCTTACGGCGGTGGAAGACGGTACCTATACCGTTGAAGTCATCGACCAGGCCGGACCAAACCTCGGATGCGTAAGTACGGCCACGACGGTGCTTCAATTTGCACCTACGGTGATTACCGGTGAAATTCTGCCGACCATGCAGACGCTGTGTCCGCCGTCGCAAAACGGTTCACTGGAAGTGGATATTATCCAGGAAACGATCAGCGGCGTGACGACCACCTACAACATGAGCAATCCTGTTGACCTGGCGCGCTACACATTTGAATGGTTGAACGAGGATATGACACCGATTGCGGGCTTTACGTCCAACGTGCTGCCTAACCGACTCGCCGGGACATATCATCTGCAGATCACCAACGCACTCGGCTGTCAGTCTACCTTCAGCACGAGTGTCATCCTGGACGAGAACGCTTATCCTGTTATCACCCTGGATGACTTCATGAACCCGACCCTTTGCGTGTTGCCGGAAGGACCTGGTCATCTCCAGGTATCTGCAGACAACACGCTGAACTTCTCAGATTATACGTTTGAGTGGTTTGAAGGTCCCGATGCAACGGGCGCGTTAGTCGAGGCAAACAATCCGGGTCTGTCAAACATTTTCTATAACGATCCGCTGGAATACACGGTGCGTGTTACCAACCTGTTGACGAACTGCCAGAGCCTGGAGACGTACCGGTTTGAGACAGATACCGTGAACATTCGTGCTCTTGCGTCGGCCGTTTCATTGAACAGTTGTATCGCCGACAACGGCCGCCTTTTTGCCGCCGTACAGGAGGGCAATGGCAACCTCTACAACTATGAGTGGTACGCGGGAACTTCGGTCAGTGGTACGCCGGTCTTTACAACGAAGGATGTGCTCGACGCACCGCTCGGCGTGTTTACGGTGATCGCCATCAATCCCAACCACAGTTTCTGTAAATCAATCCCGGCCACGGCCGAGGTGACCGATGGGCGAATTTATCCCGATCCCGAAATAGAGGAACGGAACCCGCTTACGTACTGCGATCCGGCGAAGCCGAACGGGGTAGCCCGCGTTACGGTGAACGGTCAGATCGTTGGCTATACCTTTGATTGGTACGTTGGACCGGTGAGTGGAACGCCGTTCTACACGGGCGCCGAAGTATCCGGACTCACGGATATTCTTTATACCGTTGAAGCCACAGACCAGGTGTCGGGATGTACAGGAACGGAGACCATTACGATTAGCAACGATCCGGTGGACGTGCCGGAGCCGACTGTCCAGGTCATCAGCCATGAAACGCACTGTCTGGTGCCCAACGGCGAATTGAAGGGCACTGCGGTCGGGGGTAGCTGGCAGTACACGATTCAGTGGTACAACGGGTCCAGTGTGCGAAATCAAACAGATGCTGAAGGACAGTACTATCGCGGACTTGCAGCCGGGCTGTACACGACCACGGCGCTGGACCTGATCTCAGGATGCGTTTCCGACCCGGTCACGACTGAAGTCCTCGAGATGATGCAGTTACCGGAGTTTGAAATTGAAACGACCCCGACGAATTGCGAAGCGAATGTCGGAACGGCCACGCTGGTGCCAACGGATAATCTTCCTTTGGAACAAATCGAATGGAACATCGGCGGCATGCTGGAGTACGGTCCGATTATCATGGAACTGCCGAAAGGTGAGTTTACCGTGCGAGTAACCAGCACGCAGAAATGCCAATCGGAAAAGACATTTATTATCGAACCTGAAATCCTTGTCTTTAATGGTATTTCCGCCGACGGCGATGGGAATAACGACTTTTTTGAAATATCTTGTATCCAGGATTTTCCCAATAACATCGTGAAGATATTTAACCGCGCCGGAACGCTGGTATATCAAGCGAAGGGGTATGACAACCAGAATATCTATTTCAATGGAGTTTCAAACGAAGGACTTAGCCTGCTGGGACGCGAACTTCCCGAAGGCACGTACTTCTACATTATCGATAAGGGCGATGGATCAGTGGCCAGGACCGGGTACCTCGAGTTGTTGCGGCAGTAACTTAATGAATGGATGAAGAAAACGGTTCGTTGGCTACTGCTGATCTCAATCATTGCTGTGCCTGCCTGTTCTTACGGGCAGCACAGTATCGTTTATTCGCAATATTTGTTTAACGGCTTGCTGATAAATCCCGCGTACGCAGGGAGTCACGTGCAGTTTAGCGCGACGCTCACGTATCGCAATCAATGGGTGAACTTCCCGGGTGCTCCGGTCACTACCACCTTCGGCACGCACAATTCATTTATGAAGGGCAAGATCGGCGTGGGGTTACTGGTCACCAGCGATCGGATCGGTAGCTATTCCAATACTGGTCTCTTCGGCAGCTACGCGTACGCGATCAAGACGCCACTGGGCGGCGTGCTGTCGATGGGTGTGCAGGCGGGCTTCAACAACTTCAAAGCTGATTTCGACGACATCAACCTCAAGGCAGGACAAGACCCACTGTTCAACGTCTTCATGAATGAGTTTAAGCCGAATTTTGGTGGTGGCGTGTTCTATTACGATAAAAAGATGTTCGCAGGATTCTCGGTCCCGACAATCCTGACGCATGCCGAACTTTTCAGTGGAAGTCTTGAACAACTGCGCATTCCCCGGTACTATTACCTTTACGGCGGACTGAAGA
>CAZIAG010000417.1:0-3888 GCA_964537375.1 uncultured Roseivirgaceae bacterium | reverse complement strand
TATGAATCTCTTTAGGCCGGCTTTGCATTAATGCGTGGTTTTTGGTTAATTCCAGAATCAAAAAGGCAAGACCATGAAAAACCTGAACCTGATTTTTTGCATCGGAATGTTTTGTTTAACGGCTGCCTGCAGTTCAAAAGTAGATCAGGGCACTGAAGCATCCGATGCTAAGTCCCAGCCAGAGACACCTGTTGAACAGGCGAAGCAGGAGATTCCGGCGGTCTGCATTTGGAAGGAGATTGGTGTACGAGAAACTCCGCAGGAAAAGGGTAAATACATCACGTCGATATACCTGGGTGAAAAAGTCACAGCGATGGGAGACACTGCTTCGGAGGTTGTTGGAACCAGGAAATATTTATATGAGCGAATCCGATTGATCGACGGAAAAGAGGGATGGGTTAGATCTGATTTCGTAGCTGTCGACGCAGTGCCTGCTGCAATGCTTAAAGAGGCAACGATTTACAAGCGACCCGATATTATGACTTCCTCCGGAAAGAGTTTTAACCAGATGGATTTCGTTGCGGTGAGGAACGGCTCTTCTTCAGGTGAGTGGTCGGAGGTGATCGGAAAGCGTATGGGCGACACCTGGTTTACTTCTGGTTGGGTCCGGTCTGAAAATCTTACTACGCAGCCAACCGATGTTGCTTTCAGCGTATTTTATGTGAAGGCAATGGAGTTGGACGATGAAGACAAGCGTGATGAAGCCATACAGCAACTCCTTAGAAATACTGATCTTTCGTCGTCCAGTTTTTATACGGCGGTATTAAGCGAGCATGGGGGAGAAGGCGAAGAGGAGTATTACGAAGAAGCGGAAGATTATTGAGAATCCCTGGATCCCCGCAGTTAACAAAAAAGCGCGGTCTCGAATCGAGGTCGCGCTTTTTTTGATGGCAATCTTGAAAGAGTCAGGCTACCTGAGCTTCAAGCTTCTGTGCCAGCACCGATTTGGGCACGGCACCAATTTGTTTGTCGACAATCTGCCCGCCTTTGAAAACGAGCAACGTCGGAATGCTTCTGATGCCGTATCGTCCGGTAACGTTGGGGTTCTCGTCGACGTTGAGTTTTCCGACTACCACTTTCCCTTCATAGTCGGCGGCAAGCTCCTCGACCACCGGGCCTATCATCTTACAGGGGCCACACCATTCGGCCCAAAAATCGACCAGTACCGGCTTATCCGAATTGATGGTCTCGTCGAAGTTGGCATCATTAAGTACAATTGCTTTGCCCATTAGTTAATAGATTTTATAGTTTCTTTTACGAACATAAAGGTAGCCGCAATAGTTCAAACTTTAAAAAATTGTTGTCCGCTTGTTCATGCCGAACACCTAAAGGACGATTTCGACCGTCCCCACTTTTTTCATCTTTTTCACCATATCGTTGACCGGGTTTATCCTGAATTTTCGGGACAGGAGTTCAAGGCTGAGGTTCTCCTTCTCATCTCTCAGCTTCAGGTAAAGGGGCGTATTCCCCGCAAACTCCTGGCAAACTCCTTCAATCTTGAGGATCAAATCCTCGGTGATTTCGGCGGCCGTAAGGTTTAGTTGGACGCCCTTGCTACGCTTCACACCGATCTCGTTCAGGAGGTCGATGTTTCTAATCTTGAATTCAATATTCTGCTGTCCCCAGCTGTTTCGCATAACCACGCCTTCGACGAACAGGAACCAGCCCAAAGACATAAAATTCTTGAATTTCAGGTAGTCCTCTCCAAACAAGACGAATGTCGTGTTGCCGCTATAGTCCTCGAGCGAGAATTTTCCAAATGGCTTCCCGGTCTTCGTAGTCCGGTGTTCTACCATGGTCACTATCCCGCCAAGCTTCAACTCCCGCCCCAAAAGGGGTTCTATGTCGTTGAGCTGACTGCATGATGCGGTGCAGAAGGTTTCCATTTCGAACCGGAAGTGGTCAAGTGGGTGGCCGGAAATATAGATTCCGACAACCTCTTTTTCGAGGTTTAGTTTCTCGATCTCGCTAAACGGTTCGACCTGGTCGACCCGGGGCTTTGGCATTGCGGTGCCGGACGGTCCGCCAAAAAGACTGGCCTGAGCGCTCATCTCCTCCTGTTGCACTTTGGCGGCGTAGCGAATTGCTTTCTCGATGAGCGAGATGTCGCCCTCTCGGGCAAACACATATTGTCTTCGGTGCAACCCATTGAAACAGTCGAAAGCCCCCGACAACGCGAGGCATTCAAAGGTCTTCTTATTGACCGATCGCTGACTGAGTCTTTTTGCAAAGTCAAAAATATCCTCGTAAGGACCTTGCGCTTCTCGTTCCTGGATTATTGCTTCCACTGCGGCATCGCCGGCCCCTTTGATCGCGCCAAGACCGAAGCGGATTTCCCCTTCACGGTTCACCTCGAAGTATACTCCCGACTCGTTGATATGCGGCCCGAGAACTCGTAAGTTCATATTTCGGCATTCTTCGATAAAGAAGGTAACATTCTCAAGGTTGCTTTGCGAATGCGTAAGCACCGCGGCCATGTATTCAGCCGGATAGTTTGCTTTCAGGTAAGCTGTCTGATAAGCGAGCAGGGAATAGCAAGTGGAGTGCGACTTGTTGAACGCATATTGCGCAAACGCCTCCCAGTCGGTCCAAATCTTTTCGCAAACGGCCTGATCGTGCCCATTGGCCTTGCACCCTTCCAGGAATTTGTCCTTCATTTTATCGAGGACTGCCTTCTGCTTCTTCCCCATGGCCTTGCGGAGTACATCCGCATCGCCCTTGCTGAATCCCGCCAACTTTTGTGAAAGGAGCATCACCTGCTCCTGGTACACGGTGATTCCGTAGGTCTCTGCAAGGAATTCTTCCATTTCCGGAAGGTCGTATTTGATGGGTTCGCGCCCGTGCTTCCGGTTGATGAACGCGGGTATGTATTCCATGGGGCCTGGCCGGTAGAGCGCGTTCATTGCGATCAAATCCTCAAACTTATCGGGTTTGAGTTGGCGGAGGTATTTCTGCATGCCCACGCTTTCAAACTGAAACGTGCCGGTCGTTTCGCCTCGTTGGAAAAGAGCATATGTTGCGGGATCATCGAGTGGGATCTCGTCGATGTTGATGTCTATACCTTTGCTTTTCTTGATGTTCCGGAGCGCTGTTCGAATGATGGATAAGGTGGTGAGCCCGAGAAAGTCCATTTTCAGCATTCCCGCACTTTCCACAACGCTGTTGTCAAACTGCGTGACAAGCATGTCGGAATCTTTGGCCGTAGCCACCGGGACGAAGTTGGTCAGGTCATCGGGCGTGATGATGACCCCGCAGGCATGGACACCCGTATTTCTAATCGAGCCTTCAAGTACCACGGCCTGTTGCATAACCTGCGCCTTGAGGTCGTTGCCTTTTCTGATGGCATCCAGTTCATGCACTTCCTTGAATGCAGCGTCCAGGGTTGTGCCCGGCCTTTCCGGAATCATCTTGGCCAATGTGTTTGCTTCCGCAAGAGGAAGCTCCATAACACGGGCACAGTCGCGGATCGACGACTTGGCCGCCATTGTGCCATAGGTAATGATTTGAGCGACCTGCTTTCGCCCGTACTTGTCGATCACGTACTGAAGGACTTTGTTGCGGCCCTCGTCGTCGAAGTCGATATCGATATCGGGTAGCGACACGCGATCGGGGTTGAGAAAACGCTCGAACAGCAAGTCGTATTTGATGGGGTCAACATTAGTTATGCCTATGCAGTATGCGACTGCGGAGCCGGCAGCTGATCCTCGCCCGGGTCCAACACTGACGCCCATTTCCCTGGCGCGGGAGGTAAAATCCTGTACGATAAGGAAATATCCGGGATACCCGGTATTCTTAATTGTGTTCAGCTCAAAGTCAAGCCTCTCGCGAATGTCGTCCGTGATCTCTCCATACCTCTTCTTTGCCCCTTCGTAAGTGAGGTGGCGAAGG
>CAZIAG010000416.1:0-3889 GCA_964537375.1 uncultured Roseivirgaceae bacterium | reverse complement strand
TCAGTCACTCGTACCCCTATGTCGCCGCGGTGATTGGCAGGAACGAACCCGTTGGAATTGATCTGGAACAACCGAAAGAAAAGTTGCTCAAAATCGCGCCGCGTGTGTTGCATCCGGACGAGTTGGTTGATGCCGGCGCCGACGTAGTGAAACATTGTATCTACTGGTGTGCCAAAGAGACGCTGGTTAAGATCCATGGAAAAAAGGACCTTGCTTTTGCGGAAAATCTTCGAATTTCTGCGTTTTCTATGCAGAATACGGGCCAATTAATTGGTAGGATTATTGTTAATGCCAGGGAAAGGGCGATACCTTTACAATATTTCGTCCATGATCAATTTGTTATGGTTGTGAATCGATGAAAACTACAGTAATAACCACGGTATTAACTTTTATGGTCAGCCTTGTCGCGCATGCGCAACAGCTGGGTGATTTCAAGTTGACGAACGTGATGAACAACCGCACGATTTCGCTGAGTGATTACGCGTCGAGTCAGGGCCTCCTGATCATTTTTACCAGTGGATCGTGTCCCTATGATGAGTACTATCGCAAGCGTATTGCGAAGGTGGCCGATGACTATCGCGACCGAATTCCGGTGATCCTTGTCAATGCATCACCGGATGAGGCAAGCTCGCCCGAAAAGATGGCAGCCCGCGGCAAAGAATTGAACTTCTCTGTTCCCTACCTGGCCGATACGGATCAGACGTTGATGGCCCAACTGGGCGCGCGAAAAACGCCCGAGGCATTTCTGTTCAGGAAAGAGGGAGGCAAGTTCAACGTCGTCTACCGCGGCGCGATCGACGACAATCCACAGGTCGAAGCCGATGTACGACATCATTACCTTCGTAACGCAATCGACACGATGTTAGGCGGTGGTCGCATCGAGCTCCCTGAAGCGAGGCCCGTGGGCTGCAACTTGAAACGAAAGTAGTGGTTGTTTCAACTACCTCGTCGTCTTCAAGTGTTCATATGCCCGCGTTGGCAACAACCTTAGCATACGCATCGTTGTAGTGATGAATCAGGTTCTGCCAGTCGAACGCCGCTGAGTAATTCTCCACGTTGTTGCGCTGCATGATTCGTTCACGCAAGTTTTGCGCGAGGAACTGATAGAGAAACCCGGAGAGCTGACGGGCACTGAAATCAAAGGTCCGTTTACCGCGTTCGACAACATAAATGCCGTGCTTTTCATGATCGGGGAAATGTCGCAATAGGTAATCACCGAAGCCCGACAAATCACTGGTAACGGAGGGAATACCGCAAGCAATACACTCCAACGGCGTATAACCCCAGGGTTCGTAGTAGCTGGGAAAGATGCCCAGGTTGCATCCCCGAACGAAGTCGAGGTAGTCCATGCCAAACAATGGATTGGTCGAGTTGATAAAGTCAGGGTGATACACAATTTTGACCCTGTCTTCTTTGCGGTTCATGAGACCTCGCTCTTTTAGGAACGAGAGTATTTCATCGCTCTCTGCATTGACCAGTCGATGGGTAATCACACCCGGCAATCGTGTACTTTGCCATGATTGTATCGTACGCCGATAGCGAAGCTTCCAATACTCATCAACAAAGTCATTGAGTTGAGGCAGACGATGATCCTCTCGCATCGTCGCCTCGTGAAACAGGCGTTTACCGATCTGCGCGAGGATGGCATCACATGTTTGACGAATTTCTTCAAGTACTGCCCGGGAATGTAATACTTCGGGAAGGATCGAGTGGAAATCGCGCCTACTGACGAAAAACATGACCACGGTAACGTCGGCATTTTCGCTTTTTAGCTGTTCGTTGAGCAGACTCAACGCTTCAAGCGTAAGGTCAAACCCTTTGTTTCTGTATTCAAACCTGCCCGATGTAAAGAAATACATCGTTTTCTCCAGGTTGAAAGTGTAGGCATGAAAAAAATGGCCGATAACAAAACGATGAATCTGCTCCTTGAACTTTGAGTGCAGGTTTTGAAATTCATAAAGTGTTTCGAAACGCTGGATATTGAGCCCGTTTGGCAATACGGAGTCGGGCTTGCGTTTCAGGAGATGGCGACACTCACGCGATGTTACTTCACTTACTGTCGTAAAATGGTCGGCTGATTGAGCACAGTTGTATTCGATCCGGCTTTCAGCCTCAATTCCAAATCGCTGTGCTTCCTCTTCCCATTTAAAGAAAGGAAGGTGTGCGTAAAACAAAGGGGAATTAATGGCGAGGTGCCGTCCAAGTTGAGTCGCGTGGGTGGTAAATATCGTTTTCAACGGTTGCTGTTCCCGGCGGATGTCGAGTATCGGCAGACCGGCCATCCATTCATGAAAGTGTGCGATCACCTTGTCATCGCCTGCAAGGCGTACGAGTTCGTCGATGAACAGCTTTGTCAAATAGCCGAAGGCGATTACTTGGTTGAGCAACGGATTATCACCCGGCGTTCCGATTCCATGATTTTTCCAAAGAAGATATTTGACCACGTTTAGCGCCTTTTCCTCAATAACGTTCGGGTTGAGAAGCACAACGCGCGGTTTCCCGGTGATAAGCCATTCTGCATAATGGACGTGGTAGCCTCGTTTTCGCAAAACCGCTGCCGCCTGCCCGAAGACGTCCTGCGCATTGTCCAGCAATTCCAACTCTGCAGTGATATTCTTTTGGACATAAGGCCCAATGAGGCAGTATCGGCTGTCCCAGTATTCTTTGGCAGCCGGAACCTTGGAACGAATCACAGTGTAAATGCCGCCGACCTGATTGCAGACTTCCCATGAGATCTCGAGCAGTAGGTGACCGGGGAGAAACTCAGTAGTCGCAGACGTTCCTTTTGACATACAATCAAGCCAAATTGGCTACTTGAAGTAATTTAAAGCTATCATTTAAATGCCAAAGTTTCAGAATATCCCCGTTGAATTTTCGTGGACTGGCTTTTGTGAGTTCCACATCGAGTACCTGAGCTATGAACTTCGAGAAATTCACGATCAAGTCGCAGGAGGCGTTACAGAAAGCCGCCGAGATTGCCATGGGCAACCAGCAACAGGCAATTGAGCCGGGGCACCTGCTTAAGGCAATCCTTGAAACGGACGAGAATGTTTCCTCTTACCTTATAAAGAAACTAAACGTCAACAGGGCGTGGCTCGACAACAAATTGGGCGAGTTACTGCAGCAATACCCACGGGTATCAGGCCAGCAACCTTATTTGTCGTCAGCCACAAACGGTGCGCTTCAACAGGCCGAAAAGGAGTTGAGTCAGTTCGGCGACCAGTACATTGCGATCGAACATCTGCTGCTCGCGTTACTTGCCACAAAGGAGAAGACATCGGCGGTGATGAAAGACGCCGGCTTCGAGCGTGCGACCCTGATCAAGGCGATCAAGGAATTGCGCGGTGGATCCACGGTGACCGATCAGAATGCTGAGGCAAAGTATAAGTCTCTGGAGCGGTATTCGAAAAACCTCATCGAATTGGCTAAGAAGGGCAAGATCGATCCGGTGATCGGCCGGGACGAAGAAATTCGTCGTGTCCTTCAAATTCTGTCGCGACGCACCAAGAACAACCCCATCCTGTTGGGTGAACCTGGTGTTGGAAAAACCGCTATCGTCGAAGGCCTTGCCCAGCGGATCGTCGATGGCGACGTGCCTGAGAATCTCAAGGACAAAATTATCGTGGCGCTTGACATGGGCTTGCTTGTGGCAGGGGCAAAGTACAAGGGCGAATTCGAAGAGCGACTGAAGGCTGTGATCAAGGAAGTTACCGATTCCAACGGCCAGATCATTCTCTTCATCGACGAAATACACACGCTGATTGGAGCCGGTGGTGGCGGCGAAGGCGCAATGGATGCAGCCAACCTGCTGAAGCCTGCCCTGGCGCGCGGTGAACTTCACGCCATCGGTGCGACCACGCTAAAGGAATACCAGAAGTACATCGAAAAG
>CAZIAG010000415.1:0-3891 GCA_964537375.1 uncultured Roseivirgaceae bacterium | reverse complement strand
TTTTTTTTGTTTCATTCGCTTACATAGATCGAGTCCGGCTATACCCGGAATTATCAAATCCAGGACGACGACGTCATAGTCATTCCTCAAAGCAAATTTTTCTCCAGTAATTCCATCGTGCGCAACGTCGACCTTGTTGGATTGATCTTCCAATACCTTTCTGATCAATGATGCTAACTTTTCTTCATCCTCGATAACCAGTATGTTCATTTCGCGCAATTGTTATTTCTGACGGCGTAAAGATTACGAGCAATAGTTGACACGTCCAAGCAGATCATAGATTTTGTGCATCTTCCTTCCATGATCGAGACCAATGCGTTTAACTGAATCAATTTAATCGTTTTTTAATCGACATAAAACTCAAACTCAAAATATCGTTTCTAAATTTGTTGCCGAAACGTTAGTCATAAGTTAGGGAAGGTTAACCCAAAATCTCCTTAAGAGCCCATCGGTATTTGCCGTTGGGTTTTTTTATAATGAAAGATTCCCACACCGAACCGCACACATCCGCCCCTGTCAAGCGAACGCTCTACATTACGTCGCTCGCCCTAGTTAACGCCATCATCATCGGTTTCCTTGCAAAAGGCCTGGTGATGCTCATCGGATTTTTCACCAATCTATTTTTCTATGGCGCGATTTCATTTGCAGAGAACTCGCCTTCTGAAAATTCGCTGGGCTTTTGGGTCATCCTCGTACCGGTCGTTGGCGGCTTGATCGTCGGAATCATGGCCCGTTTTGGATCGCGAGCGATACGCGGACATGGCATTCCCGAGGCTATGGAGAAGATCGTTAAGGAGCAAAGCAAGATCCCGCCGTTAATCACCGTACTGAAACCGCTGTCCGCCGCGATCGCTATCGGTTCAGGCGGGCCGTTTGGTGCAGAGGGTCCAATCATTTCGACTGGTGGAGCCCTTGGTTCGTTTTGCGGACAAACTCTTCACATAACGGCGAACGAACGAAAAATATTGTTGGCGGCAGGCGCGACCTCGGGCATGACCGCAATCTTTGGCACACCGTTCGCCGCCATTCTACTCGCCATCGAGCTGTTGCTCTTCGAATTCTCCGCGAGAAGTTTCGTTCCGGTCATGATCGCTTGCGTCACAGGAGCCTGCATGCATTTTATCCTTTTCGGAACAAATCCTACGTTTCCCATGCCCGATGTACCACAGGTGAGCACCACCGGTGTGGTCGCATACGGCATCATCGGACTGATAGTGGGATTCGCTTCGGTGATCGTCACAAAAATCCTTTACCTGATTGAAGATGGTTTTGAACGTCTCCCGGTCCATTGGATGTGGTGGCCGGCCATTGGAGGTCTGGTAGTCGGCGTTGTAGGTATCATGGCCCCTTCAACGTTGGGCGTAGGATACGAAAATATTACCGAAGCCCTCACCGGCGAACTCACCGTCACGGCACTCGTAGCACTTTGCTTCTGGAAATTTCTTTCCTGGTCGTTTGCACTCGGTAGCGGCACATCGGGCGGGACGCTTGCACCTCTTTTGACCATCGGGAGTTCATTGGGTTGCCTGCTTGGGATCGCTGGGCAAGCCTATTTTTCGCACACTACGATCAATCTTTCCATGGCCGCGTTGGTTGGTATGTCTGCGATGTTTGCGGGCTCGTCTCGCGCCTTACTCACGTCGATTGTTTTCGCAATGGAAACTACCATGCAAGAGGGTACACTGCTTCCATTGATAGCCGGATGCGCAGCTGCCTACATGGTCAGTTTTATATTCATGCGAAATACTATCATGACCGAAAAAATTCGGCGTCGCGGAGTCATGCTTCCCGACAGTTACCACCCCGACTTACTGGCGATTACCACGGTGGGTGATGTGATGCCCCCATTAAAGAAACAAGGTTTGCTTGTGGTGAATGAATCGGCACCGATCAGTGAAGTGAGACAATGGATGAGTTCGGGTGGATTAACGTACACTCAGGATGTTGTCCTGGTTCTGAAGGATGACAACGCCACGTTTGCCGGGGCCGTTGCTTCATCAACCGTGCTGGAACACGATTCTGACACGGCGCAAATCGGAGAGATTGTTCAGTCCGATCTTCCCTGGGTCGAAAAAGAAGACTCTCTTCTCACCGCCGTAGATCAGATGCTTGCGTCCGGCATGTCATTCGTCCCGGTTATTGATCCTCACTCCCACGCGCTCTCCGGCATTCTTCGAGAGCGTGACGTACTCAAAGCCTACGAACAGCGCTTCCACGAGGAGCGCCATATCCACAGACACATTTCGATGAAGAAAAAGGCGATCGAGATTCTATCGAAGAGCAAGCGCCTTATCCGGCCAAGCACGTCCCCCCAAGATGATCGAAAAAACTAACTCGTTCGGAGGGATCAGGATCGCTCGTACTTGCCGCTAATATCCTTTATGGCAATGCGAAACGCGACAGCACGCACAGGTTTCGATACGTTTCCAGGCTCGCTGAATCCCTTGGGTGGCCGCACCGCTTCACTTAACCGCAGGGGTCCAAGCCGATCCCGAAGGAACTTCATGGCGATACTCTGCTGACTCCGAGTCTTAAGTTCCTGGAATTTTCCCCACACGATCACGCTTCGCCAGTTGACCATGCTCTCGATCCGATCTACCTGAAAGCAGACATCCTGATTTTTCCGCATCATTTCCACCTTCAAACCTTCCTTCGAATGAATGTAGATGTTTTCTCCGTCGAATACGTAGGCGACCGGAACGATGTACATTTTCCGGCTTGCATAGCATCCGAGCCGGCCGATCTCCGAGGCATGAAGAACCTGGAAACATTGGTCTTTGGTCAGATCTCCAAGCATAGGTTTTAATTGTGTCGTCCTAATATACGGATAATTCGTTGCTCATCGGGAAACAACGTCTCCCCTGGGTGCTCCCGACAACAGCGCCTCCATTCGCTTGAGGAGGTGACTGCCTCCGCGGTCAAGACTGAACCTTCCGGCAACCAAAGTGGCAATTTCACGGACCTTGTGCTTCAATGCCTCCGAAAAGATCTCGGGATGTTCATTATAATATCTTTCAAACTTCCTGAACGCATCCGATTCTGAAGTATTCGTCGCGTGAAGGTTGTCGATAGTGATCGCCATAAGGTGTGCGGGTTCGGATACCTGGTCCTTTGGCGACTTCGCGTCAGTTAGCCAATCCTGCCGCAACATCAGCTTGACCTCGCCCAGTTCAAGTTCGGTCACTCCATTTTCTGCTGCAAGGGCATAAAAGAGATTGCCCAAATGTTCGAAAAGTATTCTATGAAATGTCTCCATAACAGAAAGTAGGTCTAATCCAATTCCACTATCCGCGTGCCAACTCAGTGTGAACGGACGCTTCCGCCTTCGCTATATTTTCGATGCCCTGAAGAATCGCATCGGGATTAAAGGCTATGGAGTCGATTCCGCACTCCACCAAAAACTGCGTGAAATCCGGATAATCGCTGGGCGCCTGACCGCAAAGACCTACCTTTCTGCCCTTCGCATGAGCACGCTCGATCAGGTGTCTTATCTGGTCCTTCACCGCCTCATCGTTCTCATCAAACAACGAACTAACGATCTCCGAGTCACGATCCAACCCCAGGATCAACTGCGTTAGGTCGTTAGACCCGATAGAAAACCCATCGAACAGGTCGGCGAACTTTTCGGCCAACACTATGTTACTCGGGATTTCCGCCATTACATACAACTCCAGGTTGTTTTCACCCCTTGTCAACCCATACTGCTTCATCACCTCTTGCACATTGGTGGCTTCCCTCACCGTCCGACAAAAAGGGATCATCACCTTAATGTTGGTCAACCCCATTTCATCCCTCACGCGTTTTATCGCCAGGCATTCGAGTCCAAATCCCTCACGGTATCGTTCGTTGTAATACAGGCTTGCACCCCGGAAGCCCAACATGGGATTTTCT
>CAZIAG010000414.1:0-3895 GCA_964537375.1 uncultured Roseivirgaceae bacterium | reverse complement strand
AGTCCCTGGGCCTTGTCGTGATCGATGATCCGGACTCTATATTAAAATGTACGAACAAGGTCTACCTCTATGAGTTGCTAAATACCAACAAGATACTCACACCGAAGTCGTTTGTACTCAGCCGGGACAATTACAAACAACTCGCCGATCGGTTAAGCTACCCATTCATTCTTAAACAACCTGATGGTGCCTTCAGCAAAGGCGTATTCAAGATTCATGACGCCGGCGAGTATAAGCAGGTGTCGGCGGCGATGTTTCAGAAATCAGACCTCGTGATTGCGCAGGAGTTTCTCCCAACGCCTTTCGATTGGCGGGTCGGTATTCTTGATGGGCAGGTGCTCTATGTGTGTAAATACTTTATGGCCGCCTCGCATTGGCAGATCGTCAATTGGAACACGGACAAGAAGGACCATGAGGGCGATGTCCAGTGTGTGGCCGTTGACCAGGCGCCCTCGGGATTGTTGAAGACAGCCTTGAAGGCAACGGCGCTCATCGGGAAGGGGCTTTACGGCGTTGACATGAAAGAAGTGGACGGAAAGTTCTACGTAATAGAGATCAACGACAACCCTAACATCGATTCCGGCGTCGAAGACAAGATACTCAAAGAAAAATTGTATTCGGCCATCATGGATGTTTTTCTCAACAAGCTTAAATCCGACAAATAATGACCCAACCCCCACGGCTTCATCTGTTCCAGGGATATGGTATCGAACTGGAGTATATGCTTGTAGATATCGATACCCTACGGATAAAGCCTATCACCGATGAGCTGCTGAAACACGCACTCGGCCACTACGGAAGTGATGTTGTCATCCCGGACCCTTCGGGTGAACCCGGCATGGTCACGTGGTCCAACGAGTTGGTGCTGCACGTCGTCGAGTTGAAATCCACCAGGCCGGAGTCGAATCTGAATGGACTTGAGCATGCCTTCGCCGAGAACATTCGTCGCATCAACGTTATCCTTTCGAAATGGGACGCAATGCTGATGCCGACGGCCGCCCATCCGTTCATGAATCCTTCGGAGGAAACCAAATTATGGCCCCACGACAACAACGAGGTGTACGATGTTTACAACCGAATCTTCGATTGTCGTGGTCACGGTTGGGCTAATCTGCAAAGCACACACCTCAACCTACCGTTCTATGACGACGAGGAGTTCGCGAAATTGCATGCGGCAGTCCGATTGATCTTGCCGATCCTTCCTGCATTGTGTGCGAGCTCGCCCGTCCTTGACGGAAAGTTGACCGGTTACCTGGATACGCGCCTGAGGTTTTACAGATCAAATCAGGCGAAAATTCCTTCGATTACGGGGCGTGTTATCCCCGAAGCTGTCTTCTCCCGACGGAATTATCTCAATACGATCTACGAGAAGATCAAGTCTGATATTGCACCGTTCGATCCGGACGGCGTGTTGCATCCGATTTGGGTGAACTCACGCGGTGCGATCCCGCGCTTTGATCGCGGATCTATAGAAATACGGATAATGGATATTCAGGAATGTCCCGCGGCCGACCTGGCGGTTGTTTCGCTGGTGGTAGCAACTTTGCAAGCTTTGGTGACAGGCGAAATGATTCCGTTTGAGTCGCAAATGAAATGGAAGACGGAACCCTTGGCACAATTGCTCAACGCCGTCGCCGACGCGGGGCCGGAAACATTGATTCAAGACGATGAATACGCCGCGATCTTTGGATGTACAGCAAAATCGATCACGGCCGGTAGATTATGGCAACACATACTCCACACGTTGATCGATTCAGGAAATGAAACATTGAAGCAACGGCAACGGGAACTGGATGTCATTCTGAATAAGGGAACTCTTTCTCAACGGATCATCAGGGCGGTAGGCGCTCAGCCCTCGGCGGAAACGATTTCAACGGTCTACCGGCAGCTTTGCCAATGCCTGAATCAGAATAAAATGTTTCTCAGTTAAGGCTGCCGTCCGTCGGTTTGGTCGAGAAGCTCATGATAGACCTTCTTGAGTTTTTCGAGATGGTTCCCGTACAGTTTCTTGAGCAACCAGTTCACAAGCCAGGTGCTGACGAAATAAAACAACGCCGCAAGAAGGGACAGATAGATAATCGTCCTGGGTTGTGTGAGCACGTTCAGAAAACCATCAAGTCCCCGTTCAATGCCGCCGAAGATGAGTGCCAGTACAAAGTAGACGGGGTAGAGGATCGTATAGCTTCTTCGATAGAACCGAAGATAGCTCGTGAGGTTTTCGATCAGGCGCTCAAGGTTTACCCGAAGGTTTTCGGTAGCCGGGTTGAACTGGTTGAGTATTCGAAGTTTTTTGATATAATAAATGCAGTAGGCAACGAAGATCAGGAGAATAGAGACGGCGCTCCATTTCAAGGCACCGGAAGGCAGGGTCAACGCGTAAACGAGCAGGGCGATACCGGCCACAAGCGTAAAAAGCAGCTCGATCCAGACGCTGCGTTTCAGTTTGGAGATGATAGATTGCCGGTTGCCTTTAAGCATTGAGGCGATCTCAGCTGTGCCTTTGGGTCGAAACTCGGCGTCCGACTTTTTCCAAAGATCCTTGAGTTCATTTAATTCCATTGGCAAACATCATTTTGCGTAGCTTCTCCCTGATTCGATTCATTCTGACACGTACGTTGTTTTGAGTGATACCCATGGTCTCTGCGATTTCCTCGTAGGAAACCTCTTCCAGCGCCATCATAATCATTGCGCGTTCTACCTCGGACAATTGGCGGATTGCCCACTGCAGTTTTTGAAGGTCTTCTTCCCGGTCGTCCGGGCCGTGGTCCGAGATATTGAAATGTGCTTCCCGGATATCTTCAGTGTGAGGGCTGCGACTTTGTTTTCGGTAACCTGAAATCGCGGTGTTCAGGGCGATACGATACATCCAGGTCGTGATCTTCGCTTCTCCGCGGAACGTACCAAAGGACTTCCAAAGCTGAAGCACGATGTCCTGAAAAAGATCATTACGGGCGTCGGGGTCGCTTTCATACATAAAGCAGACCCGGTAGATCAACCCCTGATGTTCATTGATCAGGTTGATGAATCGTTGTTGTTCGTCATTCACTGCGTGACGTAACTAAGAATATGAGTCGATGCTGATGGAATAAAATTACAGACGCGATCGGCGTTTCTCCGGCTCTTCTTCAAGGTTGAAGAGAGCGTTGAGCATTTCCGAAAGGGACTCCGCGTCCCCCCGACGGCATGCGGCTTTAAGCTGAAGTACGGGGTACTTACTGATCTTCTGCATCATGGAGCGGCTCATCTCTTCCAGCCGAACCGCTTCGTCAGGTGTTGCGTTTCTCAGAAACCGCGCCAGTTCCTCTTTTCGGATCTGTTCCAGGGCATTCTTCAACTTCTGGATGGTTGGCGAAATGATCATTTCTCGCGACCAGTCTTCAAACTCGGCGATCGCTTGTTCGACAATTGCCTGTACGTCCGGTATGGCCGCTCTCCGCCTTTCGACCGCTTCATTGGTCTTTTCTTCGATATCGTCAAGGTTATAGACAATAGCACCGGGCAGATCATCGACGGCCGGATCTACGGAGCGCGGAATGGAAAGGTCTATGAAGTATTTGTGTGAGACCAAATCCAATTGACCTACCATTTCGCGCGTGATCAGTGGATCAACGCCCGAAACGGAACTGATGATTACGTCTGCGTTGGTAATTTCGTCCTTCAGCGCGTTGATATCGCCAAAACGGAATCCACACTTACCCGCCAGCTTCTCCGCTTTTTCGATGGTCCGGTTCAAGACCGTTACTTCTTTAAACCGTGATTCCGCCAAATTAAGACAGACATCCTGGCCGATCTCACCGACTCCAACGACAAGCGCTTTGGGACTTTTTACCCCCATCGTGAGGTCTTCGGCCAATTCCTTTGCGGCGTATGAAATGGAGGCCGCACCGTCGCGAAA
>CAZIAG010000413.1:0-3906 GCA_964537375.1 uncultured Roseivirgaceae bacterium | reverse complement strand
ATAGGTATACAGACATATCCCACTCCTGGCCGGGACGTATCACAGGACTACGCCTACCTATTGTATACTCATGAAGTTTGCAATTCGATCCCAGACGACCCTCTTTTGCGTCCGGTAGTTGCGCCGATGAAATCCAGAGCAGTGACCCAGGCGCCTTCTGCATTGCAAAACTCTGTCAGTTTGATATGATCTGGATTATCAGGTTTCAAAAAGCCTCATTCCCATTTGAGAATAGTATCGAATTTCCGCGCAACGGAACGACGGCATGGATGCGGATCTGGGATACCCCGACCGACCACTACGGTTCAGCAATGGAAAAGTACATGCCACCACACAGCCTGATTTTCATGGCCATATTCGCGATCATCTTCGCCGTTGCCGCACTACTTATTTACTACCGGTTTTCCCGCAGGGTTCAACAATTGGAAAAAGAGGTCGCCGAATGCCGAAACCGAATGCGGTCGACTACCGCGCAGTGCGACGAACTCAAAGACGAAATCCAAAGAAAGAACCGGGAATTGACATTCTACAAGATGAACTTTGCCCAGCGCGCCGAGTTCATGGAAGGAATTAAAAAGGACCTGATCGCAATCGCGTCAGCCCACCCGGAAACAACGTCCAGGATTCAGGCAATAACCCGAAGTATTCACAACAGCCATAACGCCGATCGTGAATGGCTGGAGTTCAAAACACAGTTCGAGAGCATACATCATAACTTCTTCAGCACGTTAAAACAGGTCTGCCCCGACCTTTCAAGTGCCGACCTTAAACTATGTGCCTTGCTGAGACTAAACATGAATATGAAAGAAGCAGCCAACGTACTGGGAATTTCACCGGAAAGTGTTAAGACGGCCCGGCACAGACTCCGGAAAAAACTCCGCCTTAGCCACGACCAGAATCTCTTGGATTTTATCCTGTCGGTCGAGGAAAATAGCCTGGCTACAAACGACGTAGCACTCTCCGCTTAGGAACGATCAGCGACCAGCGGAAAACCAATACACCAGTTTCAAAACCACTCCCCTGTTCTTTCCAACAAAGGAATTCGTATAGTTATCAGTATAAACGACAAACAAATCGGATAGCGGGCGATATCGCCACTGAAAACGGCTGTTGATATTCACGTTATCGATTTGCGTGTTGTACTGGAAAAACGTGGTCCAAAACATCTTGTTGGAAAACAGTATCTCGATGCTCGACCCAATAAGATGAAACTTTTTCTCACCAAATGATCCGGGAAACCGCAGACTGTTGTAATCGTACCGGACGCTGATATTTCCCCACGGCTGCATCCTCAGCTTCGCCGCCGGTGCCAGGCTAAGCCGCTGACCGTTGTAAAAATCACCGTATGACGCAAAGAGTCCGTACGTCAATGTGCCGGACGGACGCGATTCATAATTGAACTCCGCGTTAACAAAACTGTAGGCAGTCGGTTCAAGGGGTGTAAACTCCTCTCCGATCAGAGACAGTGGATACAGGAGGTCGACATACGTATTTCTTACACCAAAGCTCATCACCCGTTGGTCACGAAAATTGATCTCGTAAATAAGAGACATGTCCGATTCGTTAATGTCACTGCTACCCCTGAAATACGAGTCGGCAAGGAAGCCGATAGACGTAAAGGCAACCGTCCCCTCATGTTTTGGGAAGATCCGGTATCGGATATCCGTGAAGTTCTCCAGGAATCCGATCCTGTTCACCTGACCACTGATTGGATCAAACTGATACAGGCGCGGCGTAAAACCGAGATCATTCACGTAATTCTCCTGCAGGTACAAAAGGTTTGTATCGAAATACCATTTCTTTACGTTGTATGTCAGTCCAAAGTGCATGTATTGATCCTTGTCGGCGATATCCTGCCTGAACGCTTTGTGATAACGGCCGATGATGTTCCATCGTTGATTTTCAGACAACCATTTAAACTCGAGGCCAGCGGATCGATTAAAGTCGAATAGCTTGACATCATAACGGTCGAAGCTCTCGATATTCGTGAATATCCCCTGGATGATGGAATTCTTTAGAACGGCGTGCTGAAAAGCCGCAACGGTGTAGTTATTGTACAACGTGTCTTTTATCTCCTGTTCGAGAATGTTGAGCAAACCGACGCGTAGTTTCGGGTTCACACTCCCCGTAAGTTTCAAACCAACCGGCAAAGGGACAGCCTTTCCATCCTTTAACCCGATGCGCCGTGAAAAGAATGGCCGAATTGGAGGCACACCCATCTCCGAAAACAAGTCGGCGTTTTCCAGAAAGAAAGCCCTCCGCTCCGGGAAGAACACGTCAAAGCGTGTCAGGTTGATCACCTGCTGGTCGACATCGACCTGGGAAAAGTCGGGATTCACGGTAAGGTCAAGGTTAAGTGATGTACTGAGCGGCACCTTAACATCAACCCCACCATCAAAATGCGTTTCCGTCTTCGATTCCAGATTGGGTTTGGCGAACTCCGAGGTCAGGAATGGAGCCACAAAAACATTTTGTCGCAGCCCGGGAGGATCCGTCGGCCAGTTGAGACGCCCGGCATACAGAAGCGTAAGATATTCCAGGTTCACCGGAACAAAGTTCCAGGCAGTAGTCACGTTGTGCTGCATGTCATGCCTGAAAAAGTTGACGAGCCATTGTCGGTTCGACTCCTTGTAACGCAGCATCCTGAACGGTATGGCCATTTCAACGATCCAATACGTGTCGGTCACTGAAACCTCGGAAAACCATTGAGCATCCCAGTTCGGATCATTGGACACAAAGATGCCCTGACTACTGATCATAGCATCAACCTGTGCACCGCCGGCATTTACGTCAAACAACATACCGCTATTTCCCGTCCCGGTAGGATCGACAATCAGTGTAAAGGCATCGCTGAAAAACCAGGGGCTATCTCGCTTCAAAGACTGTATGACCGGGCGATGCCCCTGCTCGAATCGACAAATGACGCCGACATAAACAAACTCGTTGTTGAACAAAAGCCGCACCTCTGTCTTGTTTCGGGCCAATCCTTTATCGTACGGAAAATGATTGTTGAAACGGTCAGCAATCTCGCTGGACTGCCACTCGGGCTCATCTAATACACCGTCCACGACAATCTCGCCGTCGATCTTTACGGCATTCATTTGACGAACTGAGTCCGGCTGTGCCAGCGCCAAATCCGGGCAGCCAAGGACGACTAGAACAAGAAAAACGGCTTTGATAACTCTTGAATAACCTCCACAGGAGACCTTTTTCAACATCGCTTATATAGGAAATGATTTCGAGGCACAAATCTAACGAGTCCCGGGAGATACGCGACCCGTTTGTTGCGAATTTGGTGTCACAACGACGGAAAAGTTCGTCGGGGCAGCAAATGCGGTTACGCCAGCCTTACCTTACATCGAACGTCTTTTACCGTAGTGTACGATTCGACACAATATCCTTGAGGATCAATACCGGGATACGCCAGAAGCTGGTTAAAGGCAACAGAGATTGCTGATGGATTCCTGTAAAAGTCGTATAGCGTCTTCGTCACATACGCGCCCTTCTTCGGCGACAGCGTCGACAAGGCAAACCTAACCGATTCGTCCGGATAAAGTTGTTCAGCGGCGGCGTGGTAAACGATACCCCTGCCAGCCTCAGGCCTCGACAGCCCAAAGCAACGCCGCACCCCTCTTTTGGGGGAAGAATTGCGTGAACATGAATGTGTGCCTGTTCGATCCCATCGGGAAATGCCCGCGCCGTCACGCAGAGAACTATAATGTCAGTGTCCAATAGGTAGTGTTCGATAGCCCAACTTAATCAATGGTTGAGTAGCATCAGCGGAGCTATGCCGTCAATCCGCAGGGCTAAACGCGACAACATGATTCGGCCTTGACAAAATTCCTTACCTTTATTTAAGGGCAGTCCCTACAGAACAATTCCACAGATAACAATGAATGCTGGTTC
>CAZIAG010000412.1:0-3946 GCA_964537375.1 uncultured Roseivirgaceae bacterium | reverse complement strand
AAGGTCGGCTTAATCCGATTGATGCTCAACCCAGTTCTTGCGGAGTTTCCGCCCGCGAAGGCACCGAAGGACGTCGCCTGTTGCCTCAATAACGGGCTTGGCGCCTTGTCCTGAAACTGCACGGCGACTCGGCCGCCTTCCTTTGAACCCACCTCAGTAGAACGTACATTTATATTCATATATTCAAAACAAAACACCATGAAACGCCTCCTATCCTCCTCCCTTATCGTGAGCCTGTCCATTGCTGTCTTTGCCCAACGCAACTTTGACGAAGTAAAGATTTCCACCTATCCCGTTAAGGACAATATTTATTTGCTGCAAGGCGCCGGGGGTAACATTGGCATCGTAGCCGGCGACGACGGCATTGTCATGATCGACGACCAGTTCCTTCCTTTGGGACCTAAGATCAAGGACGCGATTGCGGCGTTGGACTCCGGACCGGTTCGGTTCACCATCAACACACATATCCACGGTGACCACAGCGGGGGGAATGAATTCTTCAAACAGCAAGGATCAACGATTGTCGCGCATGAGGTAGTACGCAAGCGAATGATGGTCGAGAAGGTCAATGAACAAAACGGCGAGACCATCCCACCACGCCACAAAGATGCCTGGCCCTTAATCACGTTCCCTAAACAAGTAACTTTTCACCTCAACGGTCAGGATATACACCTTCTCCATTTCGATCCGGGACATACCGACGGCGATGTCATTGTCTGGTTCAAAACCTCGAACGTCTTTCACATGGGCGACCTCTTTGTAACGTACGGATACCCTTACATCGACATGTCGAACGGTGGAAACATCTCGGGAATGATCTCCTCGCTTGATGAGGCTTTACTGTTGATGAATGACGAATCCATCATCATTCCGGGTCATGGTAACCTCTGTAAAAAGTCGGACGTAAAACAATTCCGCGATCGCCTGGCTGACATCCGCGACAAGGTTGCCAACGCTCTAAAGAACGGTACCAAACCCGAAGACCTTCCCTCACTCGGCATTACCGATCCCTACGAAGCAGAATGGGGAAAGGGATTCATAAAAGGAAAAGACTTTGTCATGATCGTCGCGCAGGCCTTGACCTCGAAGTGAGAAAACGACACTATGCCTCCCCTTAGCACTCCCTAAAGCTGTCGGGATCGCGGCCAATGGGTGAACCAACAGCCGACTTGCATTTGACCCGACTCTTGGTGAGGCTGATTACGCCATCAATAAACTCCACCCAAACCGGATAGCCGTTCCTTGCACCCGCGCGAAATCTCCCCTAATATTGACACATGCCAACCGCCTTTGTCTCTGTACCCAAAGAGTTCAGGTTCGATCGTAATCTCGAGTTCCTTCGTCGATCTCCGCGCGAACTACTGCACCGTGTGGAGGATGATCATGTGATCAAGCTCCTAAAAACGGGAGAGGAAAAAGTTCTCTTCTCCGTTTCCGACGGCAAAGGGAGGCTGGCAATCAAATTCCTCAACGGTGATCCTACACCCAAAGCCAGGCAGTTTATACGTCAATACATTCGCGAATGGTTCGATCTCGAAACCGATCTCAAACCCTTCTATCGCCTGGCGTCCGCCGATAAGATGCTCAAGGATCTGACCAAACGCTTCTACGGATATCGCATCATCGGCCAGCCCGATCTTTTTGAATCCCTGGTCTGGGCAGTCATCGGACAACAGATCAATCTACAATTCGCATACACGCTTAAGCACCGATTCGTACAACAGTTCGGTGAACGCCTGGTGTTTCGCAACGAATCCTACTATCTCTTTCCGGAGCCTGCATTGGTAGCGGGACTGAATGACGAAGTACTCCTCGCACTCCAGTTCTCCCGCCAGAAAGCGCTCTACGCCCGAACCATCGCCGAAGCGTTCGCCAGCGGAACCATCTCGAAGGAAATGATCGCAAACCTTCCGTTGGCAGAAGCCAGGGAAACGCTGATGAAGATCAAAGGCGTCGGCAACTGGACCGCCAACTACGCACTAATGAAAACATTCCGCCATCCCGACGCGTTTCCCCTCGAAGACGCCGGCCTTCACAACGCCATCAAGAATCTCAAGGGTATGAAACGAAAACCCACTCTCGAAGAAGTCAAAAGGCTTTTCAAAAAATATCGCGGCTGGGAAGCCTACGCGACGCTGTATCTATGGAAAAGTCTGCCAGGGTGATCCCTGCGTCTCCGGCGTCACCTTCATTGCTGTGCCATTGCCAAGACCCAGATCGAGGTCGTTGGTCTGGCGCAACGAACCCGGAACATTGAACGTTGAACCAGATATCCGGCAACTGTCCAACCAGCCGACGTACCAAAATACCTCCCTACCACAAGGACCACCGCCCGCCATCACTTCCCCAGAAACAACCACTCCACATGCTTGGCCAACCCATCGATATCCGGGTACATGGACGACGAATTGATCCCGAAGTTATGAAGCCGAATCCTGCACTCCTTGAAACACTTACTATCCACCTCAATCTTAAACAACCGATGTGCATATTCTGTATTCTGTTCGAACGGAATAAACTTCCGGTCGGCGTTGCTCTTGTGTATCGTAAACCATCCAAACTGCGCGGAGATCCGCTTAGTGATGTGATTCGGCTTAAACACTTTCGTCGTGCGGCCCTTATAAGGATCCTTGTCATCCGAGGAAATGACAATGTCCTCCTTCGGTACATTGAATCCCCATACCACAGAATACTCGGTGCGAGTATCGTCCATCGCACCTGACATAGAGAACCACAACGCGATCAGCGGATTCTCAGTCCAGTCCAACAGACGCGTGGCCATCCCGTGGTGCTGCGCCAATGCCAGCCAGTCCCATTGCGTCCCCGGTTGGTAGTCGATGAGATGAAAACTCCGGCGCTTGAAATCCTCCAGCATTTCGCGCTCCGTTTCCTCCACGTCCTTAAGTTGGTAGCGGGCGATCTTCGGCAAAAGCGGCTTGTCGTGCGTTTGCCCGCGATAAAGGATGAACTCCTCATCAGGGATATCGAGTACTATGTCCTGGAACTCCCGAAAGCTCGAAACGTGATAGATCTGATAGGCCTCGTCCATGGTATTGCATTAATGATATGAAAATTGGATATCCATCGGAAAATCGTGTACCCACTAGTTAATGATAATCGCTCAATCCACGAAACGGCGGCTCAACAGACTCTGCGCCTTCGCTTTGCGTGAGAATTACGAATCTCCATGTCAGCCCTGCCTGGCCGTGAGGCACATGAATCACCGAATCAACGTCATTCCCCCAACCCTTGGGGCGCCACCGAAAAGGAAGAGAACCGCCAACCGCGGCAACTATCCGGCCACCCATGGTTTGCGACGACAAGTCTTATCCAGCCGCGATCTGTATGTCGCCACAAAGCCCACACCGCGAACGAGATTTGCTTTTCACGGAAAAGGCAACTCCAGGAATTAAACACATCTACTCGCGAGGCAGACAACGCCAAGAAACTAATGCGTCTCATACGGGTGACCGCAGCCGGCGACCGATGAGCAGACGAAGTTCCCGGTTTTCGGGGTAGATACTTTATCTTTACACCAATTTATCACCCATGCCCCGAATTACGATAGATTTACCCGACACCTTCACCTTCACGACCGAGCTCGATGTTCGCGCCTCCGACCTCAACTACGGAAATCACCTCGGTCACGACCGCGTGCTCACCCTCATGCAGGAAGCTCGCATCCTCTTCTACCGCAAGCTTGGATTCAAGAACGAGCTGAGTTTTGATGGCCCGGTGGGACAGGTCATCGCCGACGCGGCAGTTGTTTACAAAAGTGAATCATTCCTCGGCGATATCCTCATCTGCCAGATCGGTACCCGCGACTTCAGCAAATACGGGTTTGATATGGTGTACTTGCTCACGAACAAAAATACCGGCAAGGAGGTGGCTCGCGGCAAGACGGGTGTTGTGTGCTTTGATTATGAGAGGCGCAAGGTGGCAGCCA
>CAZIAG010000411.1:0-3956 GCA_964537375.1 uncultured Roseivirgaceae bacterium | reverse complement strand
ATACTTACGAGACCCCTTTCACTTCATCAGGAAAAGCACCGTGTTTGTCTTTCCATCCTTGTACGAGGGGCTCGGCAATGCCTTGGTTGAGGCCCTGGCGTGTCGAGTTGTGATTCTGGCCAGTGATTGTCATAGCGGACCTCGAGAGGTGCTCGCCCCGGGCACAAGGGGGTCGTATAACCTTGACCAAGCCGAGTTTGCCGCGTACGGTATTCTTATGCCAGTCCCGGATCGGTCGGCCGCTAAGACTGTTTGGGTCGAAATGTTGACGAAGGTGTTGTCTGATGATTCGATTCGTCAACAGTATGCGGCTGTGGGTGAGTCACGTCTTTCCGATTTTTCCGCCGATGCAATCTGCACGCAATGGAGACGATTGATAGCATGAGATTGGGTCAGCGGATTTTGTTGATTATTCCCAGCCTGGGTGTGGGTGGTGCTGAGCGCGCCCTGTGTGCCTTGAGCGTCGCACTGGAAAAACGCGGTCATCAAGTCTGGCTCCTTCATTTCGACGGAGAAGTAGCGTCTCCTTTCAAGCATGGTGGCACGCTGCTTCATTTGAATGTCAGGACCGGTAAATCGTTTATTCGAAAGCTTGTTGCGTTTATCAAAAGGGTGCGTCGTGTGGGAAGACTCAAATCACATCTTCAGATCGATGCGTCGATCAGCTTTCTTGAAGGAGCGGACTTTGTAAACGTGCTAAGCCGAAGAAAAGACAAGGTGATTGTCTCCATTCGAAGTTCCAAGATACACTACGAGTCCGCGACGGGCCCGTTTCGTTTGATCCGCTCGAAGATTTTGATACCAACACTATACCGTTGCGCGGACCATGTTGTGGCGCTTCAACACAACGTCGCCGCGGAACTGAATGCGCATTATAAAATTGCTCAGCGCAAGCTGCATGTGATCCAAAACTTTTATGATGCCCTCGAATTGAGAAGACTCGCCGCCGAACCTGTGGATATTGAGGCAAAAGGAAGAAAGGTCTTGGTTGCAAGCGGAAGGCTACATCCGATCAAAGGCTTCGAGCAATTCCTCGATGTGATGGCAGGTTTGAAACGACGAGCGGCCTCGTACCAATTGTGGCTTCTCGGTGATGGACCGTTGCGTACGGTTCTCGAACAAAAAGCGCAGACCCTCGGCCTTACTGTTGGTGATTCGCGTCAGACGGATGTCGACGTCATATTTTTGGGTAATCAACCGAATCCATGGAAGTATATGAGCAAAGCCGACGCCTTCGTCCTGAGTTCCGTTTCGGAAAGCTTTGGAAACGCTTTGGCTGAGGCTTTGATAATCGGATTGCCAGCCGTCTGCGCAGATTGTCCTTACGGCCCGCGGGAACTTATGTTAGGTGAAAAGGAATGGACGCAACCTATCGAGGCGCCGACGCAAACACCGTACGGCATGTTGATGCCGATGCTTTCGGCGAGCACGATTAAGGTCTGGATTGATACGATTAATGATTTTCTTACCGATCCACACGCTCCGGACCACCCCAACAAGGTTGATTGCCTGGTGGATAGGTATTCGGCAGATGTTGTAGTTGCTAAATGGGAATCGCTTTTTGCCTGATGTGAAGGAGGACAAATCTACCATATTGATCGTAGACAATTCACCGGGCATTACCGGCGCGGTGAAATCCATGACCTCGGTCGCGGCGGCTTTGAGAGATCATTACTCGTTCGTCTTCGTGGTTCCTCTGAGATCATCCGCCGTTCCCTATGTCAGGAAGAACGGGTTCGTATGCATCGAGATGCCATTCCTGGAATTGAAGAAAAGCATTAAGGTATTGCTCTATTTTCCGATGCTGTTGATTAACGCATTGCGTATGCGCAATATAGCGCGTCGCTTTAACGTGTGTCTTATTCACGTCAACGACATCTACAATCTGACCGGCGTGGTTGTCAGGATCTTAATGCCCTCCATCCGGTTGGTCTACCATGTGCGTTTGTTGAGTTCATCTTATGCGAAAACACTTTACAGGTTCTGGGCTAAATTGGTCGACCGTTATGCGGATGCCGTCGTTGCTTGCTCTCAGCATGTAAAGGATGACTTGAAATTGGGTGATCACCGGGTCAGTCTCATTTATGATGCGATTCCGCTTGAAGAACGATATCCGCCAAAGTTGCAACTCCGCGACTCGAACGATGGCCTCAACATACTGTACCTGGCTCATTTCATTCAGGGGAAAGGGCAGGATGACGCGCTCGAGGCGTTTCATCGTGTTTATACATCCAAGCGGAACCTGCGCCTCACGTTCGTAGGTGGCGATCTTGGCTTGCCAAAAAATCGCAAGTTCAAGAGACAGCTTGAGAACAGGGTAGCGGCGTTGGGGCTGTCCAAAGCCGTGCGTTTCCTTCCCGTCCAGGCCGATGTGGAAAAACTTGTTAAGGACGCCGACATCATGCTGAATTTTTCAAAGTCGGAGTCATTTTCCATGACATGCCTGGAGGCGCTGTTCTACGGCACGCCGTTGATCGCCACGGACTGTGGCGGCCCCGCCGAAATAATTGATCCCGGAGTTACTGGAATGCTTGTGCCTGTTGGCGATGTCTCGGCGATGAGCGGGGCGATAATGACATTATCAGAAGATCAGCGGCTCCGCGAGGACTTTTCGCGCGCGGGACGCGCCGCCGTGCGAAAGAAATTCATCCTTTATAAAAGCGCTGAATCGTTGAAAGCGCTTTATACTAAATTGCTGAAATTTGAAGGTTAAGAATTGGTCACTTTGGGCCGCCTGAGGGATATAGACTGTACTATGCACCGCCTGGGTCTTGTTTTATGTTTTATGCTTGAGGCACTGCGGAGTTTGGGCCAATGCGCCGACCCTTCCTTTTCGGTGCAGGGTGCTGCATGCCTCGGGGAGGAAATCGTTATCGACCACACCCCAGGGGCGTACCAGTACTCCTGGGACTTTTGTTCCGGCGACCTTGCCGGGGTTCCGGATGGGAGCAATGTGCTTAACAGTGCAAATTTCAACAACGCTCGTTCGCTCAGGATTATTAAGGAAGGCGGGCAATTCTACGGCTTCGTCACGAATGCAAACCAAACCGGAGGTCTGTTTCGACTCGATTTTGGTGCGGACCTCTCTTCATCGCCGACGATGACGAGCGTGGGAAGTGCGTTCGGTATTTCCGGATCGCAGGGCTTTGACATGTACAGCGAGGGAGGTATATGGTATGCCCTCGTCGCCAACGCCGGCTCTTCGGTCAAGAATGTCACAAGATTGAAGTTTTCGAACGGACTTACCCAGGCGCCGGAGTCATCAGTGGTTAACGCTGGATCAACCGTTACGACCAGTGGTGCGAACTTCATCCGGATCGTAAGAGACGGGAGTAACTTATTCGGTTTTGTGACCGTGTCACCCAACAAACTTGTTCGGCTGAACTTTGGCTCTTCGTTGGAGAATCTTTCGCCTTCCGTCGATGAAATCACCATAACCGGGGTCAACGAACTTCGGGGAATCGACTTTGTGAGAGAATGTGATGAATGGATTGCGATCGCGGTTGGCGCTTCATCGACTGCCGTCTATCGTTTGACGTTCGGTGCAGATCTTACGTCAACGCCATCTGTGCAAAGCCTGGCAACAACACCTGCACTCGCCGGACCGGGAAATGTCGAGGTCGTAAATGAAGGCGGTTCTTACTATGCCTTCATACAGAACAGGCGTTCAGACGCCAACGCTGCCTTCTATCGAATCAAATTCGGCGACAGCATGCTGAATGCCATCGAATCAACGGAGGAATTCAAGCCCGAAGAAATTTCCGGCGTCGAGGCCGCGAACTACGCCCTGGAGATGTATAATGAGGAATCGGTTTGGTATTATTTTACAATTAATACGGATACAAGGAACCTCGTGCGTATTGACTTCCCCAACGATTGCGGAGCCGACCCGGTGGTTTGGGAGGGAGATATTCCTCCTTCGATTCATTACAATTCACCGGGCAATCATCAGATCA
>CAZIAG010000410.1:0-3981 GCA_964537375.1 uncultured Roseivirgaceae bacterium | reverse complement strand
AGGTGAAGGTCGATCTCAGGGAAAGTGTCTTCTACCTAATCTTTGTCCCAACCTTTTTTGAGATCATCGACGTGCACTTGTTCAGCCGTTTCAAACTGTTCAGAAACAAACCGGATGTTTCGCCGGAGCCCGTCGAGCTTGGTTCTCTTGAGAGGTGATCTCCGGAACACCCGCTGAAAAACATCTTCCGTGATCTCTTGCCAATCTGATCGCGTCATTTGCGCCAGCTCCGCGGGAGGTTCAAATCGCGGTTCGTTATGAGGCTTTGCAAAACGATTCCAGGGACATACATCCTGGCAGATGTCGCAACCGAATATCCAGTTGTCAAACTTGCCCTTCACTTCCGTGGGAATCTCTTCCTTTAGTTCTATTGTAAAATAGCTGATGCATTTGCTTCCGTCGACCACGCCGGCTTCGGGAATCGCGTCGGTCGGACATGCATCCATACACGCGGTACATGTTCCGCAATAGTCCTTCACCGGGCCATCATATTCCAACTCCACGTCGATGATCAGTTCCGCGAGAAAAAAGAAGCTTCCCATGTCGCGGTTCAGGAGCAAACTGTGCCTGCCGATCCATCCCAGGCCGCTGCGCTTTGCCCAGGCGCGTTCCATCACCGGTGCTGAATCTACGAAGGCGCGACCATTGATCTCGCCGATCTCCGTCCGCAGCTCTTCCATCAACGTTCTGAGCTTTTCCTTCACCACAAAGTGGTAGTCTTCGCCATAGGCATATTTAGCGATCTTTAGGTCACCGCCTAATCGCAATTCAGCTTTTGGGAAATAGTTGTACACGAGGCTCACCACGGATCTGGCTCCTGGTACGAGCAACGTCGGGTCCAGGCGCTTGTCGAAATGATTTTCCAGGTAACCCATGCGTCCCTGGTAACCGCGCTTCAACCACTGCTCAAGCCTGGGCGCCTCCTCTTCGAGGAATTCCGCTTTGGAGATCCCGCAGTAGGAGAAGCCCAGGGCTTTCGCCTTTGATTTGATAAGATGAGTATTCTTTTCCCTGTTTGTCAAATGCCGATCTTTTCTCTCTTCGTCCACACTTCGTCGAGCGGTTCGCCGCGGCTACTTTTTCCACGGTGACGCCAGTTTCCATCTTCGATGGCGAAATCGAATTCAAGGCTCGCACCCACCCGACTGTTGTCGCGAGAGAAGAACTCGATCTTCTCGGTGTATTTTCCGTTCTCGGTGGTGTACGTACCGCCACCTGTACCGGAGAATTCCTTTGTTTCGACGTTGTAGGCGATCCATTGGAAGCGTGTTCCTGAAAGTATTTTCATAGTCCGGCGTGCGCCCGGCGTAGAGGTCCGCATCTCGCCATCGCGCACGCGGCCGGTGATTAGCCACGCACCCTCCAGCTTTCCCGGTCCACCGTCGTCTGTGCGTGTCCAGGTTTCGCCCTTGCCATCGCGGGTCAAAGTTAGCTTGCCCTTTTTTATTTCTGCGGGAATCGATACATCTTGTCCGACAAGATCCGGTTTCGCGGTGTTGAATTCATAGGTCAGCGCGAGATTCTTTCCATCCATTTTCCATCGTCCGCCTGCCGTTGAAATAAATTCTTTGTCAGTGTACACCGCTTCGGAGAAAAATTCATCCGTAACGATCATCGACTTCTTTGTATCGTCGCCGGTTTGCCATGCGCCCTTAAGCTTGGTATCCTGCCCAAACACAACGGTCGCTGACACCGTGAGCATAAACACCAGTAAATGCCTGATTGTTTTCATAGGTCTATCGGTTTGTTCTCTACTAAGTTACGACAAAGTTCCAAGTTCAAGGTCCAAATTCCAAGGCTTGTCCCGATGTAGCGAAGCGGAATCGGGGCCCAAGGTCCAAGACCTAAGTTCAAAGTAAGTTGGTTAAGTTGCTGTTTGGTCATGTGTTCTTGAACCACATAGGCACATAAGGCACAATAGGCTACTTGACCTTCTATGTTTCTATGTCTCTATGTGGTTAGTAATTTACAACCTCTGAACCAGTCTCGGCATGGTCTCCGCTCGCAGTTTTTTGAGTAGAGCTATTTTGGAACATCTGCCTCACGGCTCAATTCCTGAAGTAACTTCACCTGATTTTTTGAACGCACCAGGTTCTGATCTTCATAGCGAGTCACATAGTAGACATCTCCGTTCAAATAGTCGGTCAGCATTCGCAGCGCCATGATATAGGTCATCATACGTCCGGCGAAGTGAATTGCATCCTTTTCGGCGGAAGTAAGGACGTCGTTCATCTCCGACAGGTATCCGCGGATCAACCCATCGTAGATGTCTTGCCTTACCGTGACATAAGACAGGTCGCGTTCTTCTTCGCCAACGGGACTGACAAACGTTCTCACCATATCGCCGACGTCGTAGATAAAATAGCCGGGCATCAGGGTGTCCAGGTCGATCGGACAGATCGCTGCGCCGGTCGTTGAATCAAAAAGTACGTTGCTGATCTTCGCGTCGTTGTGTGTGATCCGAAGAACCAACTTTCCGCTCCGGACGAGGTCCTCATATTCATCGACAATCGGCCTGAATGATCGACATGCCTCGATGGTATCGGCGGCTTGCGCAAGACGATCGCGTCGGTTTGTCCCGAGCGCCTGTTCAAACTGCTGCCAACGCCACGAAAGATCATGAAAGCGGTCAATGACTGTTTTGAATAGGCTGATAGAGACGCCGTTGAGCTTTCGGGTAAGGCGACCAAACGCGGCCGCCGCCAGGAAGGCATGTTCTTCATTACCGACGTAGCCCAGGGCAAAGCTATTTTCAATGTACGGATAAAGACGCCAGGGAAACCCTTCATCGTCGTAGGCCATGTCTTCACCGGTTATGGTCTTCACCGGTGTTAGAAAAAAATAATCAGGGTCGACGCTACGGAGATAGTCTGCCGCAATGCGAATGTTGCTGGCGATGGACGCTGGTTCTGTAAAGACGTTTGTGCTGATGCGCTGGAGAATGAAAGACTTCCTGCCAACTAGTTTATAGGTCTGGTGGATGTAACCAGAAGTAATCAGGACGACATTGAAATGATTCTGTTGGAGCCCGTAGGCAGGCAGGATATTTCGGATGGATGGGTGTCCGGTGTACATGACCTTCGATTTTGATCAGTGTACAAAGATGCAAATCCCGGCGATAAATTTTTCCTCGGGACGTCGTTTTCGGATTGTCCGGGCGTGGAATGGCGTCGTATGTGGCTACTCAATCCGCTTTGACAGCAACATTCTTCCGTTGTCGGGATACCCTTTCGCGCTGTACAATGCACTGCCGTGCTCGTTGCTGCGTTCAACCTCGAGGTGGATAACGTTTATACCCAGGGATTTTGCCGACGATTCGACAAAATCGAGAATTTGTTTGCCCACACCCTGACAGCGGTATGATTGGCGAATGTACAGTTCGTCAATGAACGCATCGCGTCCTCCATGTTCAAAGCTAAACCAAAAGCGAGGATTACATATCCAATGATTTCATCATTCATCGTCGCTATCCAAATCCGGCCAAGCTGCTCGCTGCTGACGAATGTACGAAGGTGTCCTTCCGCTTTCACCGCGTCAAACGGATAATTGAAATGGCGATTGAACGCAGCCATCGGCTCGACTACTGCAGGGACCTGTTCGAATGGCGCGCGATGAAATTTCAGGTGATTCATAGAAGCGACGATGTCCAAAACGCCTTTATCGGTTGGCCTCGGAGATCCAGTGAAATTGTCTTTCAGCTAGCTGGAAATGCCGATTGGTCCGCCGGAGAAGGAAATACAATGAGTCTTCACGGACTTGGCCGGAAAGTTCAATGGTGTGTTCGTCCGGCATTCTGTAGTTCATGACGAAGAGGTCAAGCGAATCCTGGGCAGCGCGTTTGAACTTAATCGACTGGGATAGGGTATCTGGCTGATATATGAAATAACCACGCCGGTAACGTTGGCGAAACAAGGTATCGATGGTGTTAACGCTTCCCATTCCGCCCTTGTCGAAAATAAAATCCTTCCAGGCGTAATCATC
>CAZIAG010000409.1:0-3989 GCA_964537375.1 uncultured Roseivirgaceae bacterium | reverse complement strand
GGGTTTTTTATTTCCTCGACGCACGGATTTTTTAGACTGAAGGTACGTGATAAAGGACGACAACCAGCTGCTTGAGGCGGTCATGGTATTTGCCAGCAATGCGCACGGTGATCAAAAAAGAAAGTATTCCGGCGAGCCCTACGTTCGGCATTTGTTGAGGGTAATGGACATTTGTCGCTCGATTACTTCAGACGTGGTCATTTTCACAGCGGCAATTCTCCATGATATTCTGGAAGATACTCACATCGACAGAAAAGACCTCAGTTACTTCCTTCATTCCGTTTTCCCGGCCGGGAAAGCGGAGCAAATTGAGCGACTCGTTGTTGAATTAACCGACGTTTATGTCAGGGCAAACTATCCTTCGATGAACCGGCGTGCCCGACGCTTTCGGGAGGCAGAACGGTTGTCTGCGGTCAGCAGCGATGCACAAACTATCAAATATGCTGACATTATCGACAATGCCTGCGAGCTTGACTTGATGAATGATTTTGCGCCTGTGTTTCTGCGGGAATGCAAAGCGATGCTTCAGACGATGATGGCGGGTCATCCGCTGTTGTACCAACGCGCAATTTCCACAGTGGATTATCAACTGAAAGAATATTACCGACGACTAAATATCAGGGCGCTCTGACGGTGGCATGCAATTTATTCCGGGAAGTGTATGCGCCTCATTGCCGTTGCATTTGTGATCACTACGCTAATGCCTCATCCCGGATGGTCATTGGAAGAAGATTGGCAACCTGGCGTCCTTACCCTCAAAAATGACCAGGTTTTACAAGGCGAGTTGTGGGTAAGAATGGATTGCGACGTGGCTATTCTGAGAAATGGAGAAGCAATGATGGTGTACCCGGCTCACAGGATTGCCGGTATTTCCATTTTTGATCGCAATGCGAATCAAAAACGGACATTTGTCTCAATGACAAAAACGCACGGCGCTGCAGTTTTTCATGAACTGTATGAAGTGGTGCTCTACGGCGCGATTACGGTTCTCCGGAAGGAGAAATCGGCGTGGCAGTCCCGCGCAATTCCCGATCCTGAATTCGACTACTTTGTCTACTACGGTGATCAACTCCTGCCCGTAAGCAAGTTTCGAAAGAAGGTCTTTCGCAAGTTGGCGACCCCTGAAGTGAAAAAATACGCCCGGAAAAACGGGCTGAATCTCTTTCGGATTCCGGATACGGTCCGGATTATCGAATTTATCAACCGATCCGTATCCCCTATCGAACTTGCTCAACAGTGACGGTTTCCGCTGTTATCAGTCGGTGTTTCTTGTGAAAATATATCATCGAGCCCGAGATAAGGACTGTACCCGTGACCGACAGTATGTAGCCTGAAGTAATGAAGAAATCCAACCAGCTTAGTTCGGCGAGACCCAGCTCGCGGAACAATACAACGGCAATAGTGCCCAGGTAACCGAACGCATCTGCGATATACATGATGAATCCAACGGTACCCACATAACTAAAAGCGGCGATGAGACGATCGAAAAATATGCTGTTGAAGGGAACATATCCAAGATATAAACCCAGGCCGATCAATACCATCCAGACCGGGGCACTGATGAAACTTTCCTGGAAGAGAAATGTGCTCACACCCACCAATATCATTCCCACGATGATGATCACGTGATTGACCATTAGGGCAACGATGTTGCTGCGGATCAGCATAAGTGAACCCATCACCAGAAGCACTGCAATGGTCACAGGGGTCTCCGTTTGGGCGTAGATTTCTGGTGAATCTCCAAATCCTACCGTCTTCCAGATGTCAGACGCAAAATTCTCCCTGAAGTCGCGGAAGATAGTTAGCAACATATAAGCAACAACAAAGAGAACAATCCCCGGCATGAACGCCGCCAGGAAGTTGCGTCGCTCGCTCTTGTGCATTGGCTGACGACGTGTGCGCAAGGCTTCATCCAACGACGATGGCGGCGGAACTTTGTCAAGCAACCAAAGGAAGATCAAGAGAGGCAAAAGAAAAACACAACTCGCCGCAAAGGGCATCCAAAGTTCGGGAACGTTCCATTCAAGCATCAGATAAGCGCCCACAGAACGACACAAGCCCGCTGAAAAAATGAAGCTTACCGACAATGCAGCACCAAGAACTTCCGTTGTTCGCCGGCCCTCCAGATAACCAAACACCATGCCCCACACCAGTCCTAATGGAAATCCATTCATAAAGAGAAAAATAATGTTATACGGCGCGGGAACAAGGGCAAACAACAGCCAGGAAAAACCGGCAATCGTGACCATCAATAAGATGCCCCGTGTTCGACTTGATGCTTTCAATTCAGCGATATAGCGGATGCCAAAAAACTTGGCCATGCCATAGCCAACGATCTGAAAAATCACCAGCCAGACCTTGTAGCTCGTACCAGCGTATTCCAGGCCGTCGAACGTAGCGGCCGTGAACGTTTTTCGGAAGGCGTAAATACATGTATAGAGGCAGAATGCACTAACCGCAGCGTAAACAGTAAACAACATGGGATTTGCGCCCCGAAGATTTTCGGTGACGGATTTTCCGGAGAGAATGTTCATAGCCTTGCCGATGGGATTTAGACCCGGGCGGAAGTTAAAGCTTATTGACCACCTGTCCTAATCCTTATGTTTTGACAAGGGAACGGAGATTTTCGATATTGTCTCTGTGCGATTTATTCCAATCCTTTTAATTCTATTGATGCATTCAAGCCCGGAAGGGACGGCGCAGCCTCGTCGGACGAAGCATGTGATTATTGTGACGCTCGACGGCCTAAGATGGCAGGAGGTTTTTCGCGGTGCAGACGCTCGGATCCTTGACAAGAGAAAATATGTGAGCGACATCCATAGCGTCTCCCATTTTGACGCGCCGTCACATGATGACCGGCGGCGGCTGTTGATGCCATTCCTTTGGAATGTTATTGCGCGTCGCGGACAAATCTATGGAAATCGGTCGCTTGGGAGCAAAGTGCATTGTGAAAATCGCCATCACCTTTCGTATCCGGGCTACAACGAATTGCTCGCGGGATATGAGGATGCAAGAATTTCATCGAACCGCCTCGTCGACAATCGCAATAGTACGGTCCTGGACTTTGTGAATTCGTTGGATCGCTACCGGGGAAAGGTGGCTGTGTTCAGTTCGTGGGATGCCTTCGCCTGGATTGTGCCGAAAAGAACCTCTTCCCCGTATGTTGAATGTCCACCGCCAGGTGAGCAGTATCCCGACTCGGTAACTTTTCGGCGTGCTTGGGAATACCTTCAGGAAGAGAAGCCGTCTCTCATGATGATCTCGTTCCTTGAAACTGACGACCACGGCCACGGCGGTCGATATGGTAAATACCTGGAGGCTGCAAATGACGCGGATCGGCGAATTGGTCTGCTTTGGGAACTTGTTCAGTCGTTACCCGAATACAGAGACCAAACAACCCTGATCATTACCACCGACCACGGAAGAGGTAAATGGCCTCACATATGGACACGACACAGGCGGCTGTCGCCCGGTTCAGGTCAGGTTTGGTTTGCTGTCATGGGACCTGACACGCCAGCCTTTGGCGAAATGCGTGTAGCAACAAAACTCTTTCTCGCTCAATTGGCTGGCACCGTTGGCGTCTTCCTCGGCGTGGACTATTACAACCCGCGTGGCAAAGTGGCACCTCCGGTGCAGACAACGTTCGGTATAGCTGAATCCACTCCACCAACTACCATTTCGAAGGAGCAGTGACGGCTCATTCAATTAGGCGGCGACGCCACATGACACCGGACATCTCATTCATTCCTGAGTGTAGTCGCCGGATTCACAAGAGCCGCTTTTACCGCCTGGTATCCTGCGCTGACCAAGGCGATCAATATACACGCTCCACTGGCAATAAGAAGGGGATATGCACCAATCTGCGTCCGGTATGCGAAGCCGTCGAGCCAGTTCGACATGAGCCACCAGGATACAGGCAAGCCGATGATCATCGCTATGATGATCAGCTTTGCAAAGTCACTCGTAATCAGTCCGACGATATTTGCCGC
>CAZIAG010000408.1:0-3994 GCA_964537375.1 uncultured Roseivirgaceae bacterium | reverse complement strand
GTAGGATCATAAGCGCCCTGTTCTTCGACAAGTTGCTCGGCAAGTTTTTCTGTGTCGGTGGGAGGATTAACGGTGAACTCCGGTTCGGTCTTTTCTTTTTCCTTTGGTGTTTCGACTTCGAGGGTCAGGTCGTTGGCTACCTTCTTTTCTTTTTCAGTCTTTACAAGGATCACCGGCTCGGTGGCTTCCTCCTCTTCCGCTGATGGTTCCTCCGTTTGCGTTTCGCCGGCTTGGTTTTCCTGCTTCTCCGCCCAGTTGTCCTGCTCATCTACGTACCCGGACACCGACGAGACTTCGGCTCCCGCAGCCGCGACAATGGCATCCGATCCCATCGGCTTGGGATCTCGTGTTGTAAAGGCCGGGATCGCCGTGATGTTGAAAAAGAATATTATAAAAACGAAGAGCGAGAGGATCAACACAAGAAATGTACCCCACCCAAACATTTCATGACTCAACTGGGCGATCTGGAGGCCGATGCCACCACCCAGGAATGTCCATTCGCTGGTACCCTCATTGACGAGAGTCATGTAGCCAAGCAGGAGACACAACCATAGTCCGGAGAATACAGAGAAAAGGGCAAACGAAAACACGCGGAACAGTTCCCGCCCGAAGACCCAATGAAAGCCGATCACAAAAAGGAGGGGCGGAAGAAAAAGCGAAGCGACACCGAACCAGCGGTAAATAAAATAGTGTGATGTAACAGCACCCCAAAGGCCCAACCAATTTTCAACTTCGCCGGTCGATTGAAAGATGGATTCTCCGGCAGGCGGGTTCACGACGCTGTAGTCTGCCTTCCAGGTAAACAGGAAGGACACGAATGAAAGCATCAGGTAAACGGCGGTAACAATTAGAAAGAAACCCACGGCTAGCTTTAGGCGGGGATCCCGCAAAAAGCCAAAGTTGAACTTCTTCTTTGATGACTTCCCCTTCTTTTCAGACTTCCTAAAGGTGTTCGACTTGTAGGTATTTTGTGCCATTTCCAGGGCACAAAACTACGGAAAAACAATGAAACCGGCCGTATTTCCCACTGTTTTCATCCAAAATGGGTCACGGACGAAGATCACACCATCGGTAGCTTTGCCGAATGACCCTGAATGAATGCGTGCGCATAACTTGACTTTGAGTTGAAGCCCATTACCCTTATTTTCCAAATCATTACTGAACTACACCTATGAAAACCACACACTACCTCCTACTGTTATCGGTTGTTGCTCTGCTGTCCGCCTGCAACACGGAAAAGCGAGTCGAATTGAAACCACCTGTCGCTGAAAAGATTCCAAAAGAACTAATGGCGAATGGGAACACGCGGATCGACAACTACTACTGGATGCGCCTTTCCGAGGAGCAAAAGACTTCGGAAGAAAAGGATGAACAAACACAAAAGGTCTTCGACTACCTGAATGCCGAGAATGAATACCTGAGAGCCACGCTGGAACACACCGAGCCCCTCCAGGAAAAGTTATTCAACGAGATCGTGGGACGTATCAAACAAACCGATGAATCGGTGCCCTACAAGGACAACGGCTATTGGTACTACACGCGGTACGAGGAAGGCCAGGAGTATCCAATCTATTGCAGGAAAAAAGAAACTCTTGATGCACCTGAAGAAGTTATGCTCAACGTGAACGAGATGGCGAAGGGACACGACTATTACGCCCTCAGCGGCGTTCGCGTAAGCAAAGACAACAAGCTCGTCGCGTATGCAGTCGACACCGTTAGTCGTCGACGCTACACTATTTATATAAAGGATCTCACGACCGGAGAAACCACCGAGCAACCGGTACCCAATACCCAGGGGTATGTCGTATGGGCCAACGACAATAAGCACTTCTTCTATACAAAAAAGGACCCGGTCACACTCCGGTCAAACCAGATCTACCGGCACAAACTGGGTACTGATCCATCCACGGACAAACTGATTTTTACAGAAGAGGATGAAACCTTCTACGCCGGGATTGGAAAAACGAAATCGGACAAATACCTGGTAATCGCCTCGCAAAGTACGTTGACCAACTACTACCAAATACTTGAAGCAGATCGGCCTGAAGGAACGTTTAGGGAGTTTAGTCCCCGTGAACGCGGACTGGAATACAGCATCGACCACTACGGCGATCGCTTCTATATCATCACGAACCACGAAGCTCAGAATTTTCGCCTGATGGAAACGCCGGAGTCAAAGACGGCTCGCGCAAACTGGAAAGAGAAGATTGCTCACAGAAAAGACACGTTGCTTTCCGGCATGGAGATCTTCAAGGACTACCTCGTGTTAACGGAACGGGCGAATGCAAACACGCTCATGCGGATTATCAACCAGAAGACGGGTGAGCAGCACTATCTCGATTTCGGTGAAGCGGCCTACACAACCTACCCGTCTATCAACCTCGATTTTGACACGGAGACCCTCCGTTACGGGTACACATCGCTGACGACACCCAATTCGACCTACGACTACAACATGCGGACTCGCGAGCGAAAGCTCCTGAAACAGCAGGAGGTCGTTGGCGGGTACAACCCGTCCGACTACCAAACCGATCGTCTTTGGGCTACTGCTGACGACGGTACAAAAATTCCGATGTCAATCGTCTACAAGAAGGGTATGGAAAGGAATGGCGCGAATAACACACTACTCTATGGCTACGGTTCATACGGATACAGTATGAACCCGACTTTCTCTTCCACCCGGCTCAGTCTGCTCAACCGCGGCTTTATCTATGCCATCGCTCACATTCGGGGTGGACAGGAAATGGGGCGTCAATGGTATGAAGACGGAAAGATGTTCAAAAAGAAAAACACCTTCACCGACTTCATCGACTGCGCGGAGTTCCTGATCGCAGAGAACTACACCAGCCCTGAACATTTGTTTGCGCAAGGTGGAAGCGCCGGCGGACTCCTGATGGGTGCGATCGTAAACATGCGTCCTGAACTATTCAAGGGTGTTATCGCCGCGGTACCTTTTGTCGATGTGGTTACGACCATGCTCGACGAAAGCATACCGCTCACAACCGGCGAGTACGACGAGTGGGGCAACCCCAATACGCTGGAGTCGTACATGTATATGCTCGAATACTCTCCATACGACCAGGTGAAAGCACAGGCGTATCCGAACATGTTGGTAACAACCGGACTCCACGATTCGCAGGTGCAGTACTGGGAGCCGGCCAAGTGGGTAGCGAAGTTAAGAGAGATGAAGACCGACGACAATATCCTATTACTACGGACCAATATGGAAACGGGTCACGGCGGAACGACTGGAAGGTTTAAGATTTACCGCGAAACCGCCCAGGAGTACGCCTTCCTCCTCGACCTGGCTGGGATCACGGAGTAGTCAACCTAACTACTAACCGAATTCTCGAAGGGGCTGGCCAAAGGTCAGCCCCTTTCCTTAATTTTTTGCGTTTAAAAACCAGCTCGCTGGGTTAGGATTGTGTGGTGCCGACGGATACGCCCATGCCGCCATTTGGGAGACATAACGAGAGCCCTATGCCGTTTGAGAAACGGTTTTTGCGTAGACCAATTTCTACGGCGTTCTTAGGCCTGGTTTAAAAAGACTAATTAGACTCGGCAAGCTCCCGGGTGATGCGTTTCACGAAAGCGGGGCCTTCATAAATGAATCCCGTATAAACCTGAACAAGGTTAGCGCCTGCGTTCAGCTTTTCGCGAACATCATCGATGGACATAATTCCACCAACACCAATGATTGGAAATGTGGGGCCGAGTCGTTCGCGAAGGTAGCGGATTACTTCCGTGGACCGCGGGCCAAGCGGTTTGCCACTCAAACCACCGGGGCCGATCGCTTCAACTTTAGACGGTGTGGTTGAGAGGTGCTCCCGCGAGATTGTAGTGTTGGTGGCGATCACACCGTCGATCTTGTTCTCGGGCCGCTCTTTCCTCGGATAGATGTTGTCCTTGGCATCGCGATGACAGACGACGTTGCTCACCATCCAGGTGAGCACCGGGTCGCCGTCGAACGCGAACTTGCCCTGCAGCACTAACG
>CAZIAG010000407.1:2093-3994 GCA_964537375.1 uncultured Roseivirgaceae bacterium | reverse complement strand
AGGCGGGAATGGATTCGAAGACATTGATTATCGGTATCGACTCGCTCGTTCAGCAAGCGCTGGACGTAAAAGCCATTCCGGGGTGTGTTGTGCTGGTGGCCCGTGATCGTAAGGTTGTATTTCACAAGGCCTACGGTGTCCACGACTACAGCGACACGGTTCGTATGGAGACCACCGACTTGTTCGACCTGGCGTCGGTGACGAAGATCTCGACGGGCCTTGCCGCATTGATGAAACTTTACGATGAAGGAAAGTTTCGGCTTGATGCTACACTGCCCGACTACCTTCCTAAATTCAAAGGTTCAAACAAGGCCGACGTGCCGATGAAAGATATCCTCGCTCATCAAGGTGGATTTACTCCCTGGATTGCGTTTTACAAGAACACCGTTAAGAAGAATGGGCACTACAAATGGGCTACCATAAAAAATGACTCGTCAAAACGATTCCCGATTCGTTTGAAGGAGAATATGTATTTGCATCGCAAATATCCGGACAAAATCATCAAGGCAATTCGTAATGCACCGCAGCTGCCGGAAAGGAAATACGTTTACTCTGACTTCTTTTTTATTCTCGCGCCGCGTGTAGTCGAAAGTATCATCGAGTCGGATTTTCAAGAGTATATTACCTCGCATTTCTACAGGCCATTAGGCGCTAGTTCCATCATGTACAATCCTCTGAGGAAGTACACTCGCAATCAGATCGTGCCGACGGAGCACGACTACTACTTCAGGTATCAGCCGATTCACGGGACGGTCCATGACGAGGGCGCGATAATGATGGGGGGTGTTTCAGGTCATGCGGGTTTGTTTGGCAACGCAAACGATCTCGCCAAGATCATGCAGATGTACCTGGATATGGGCGAATACGGCGGAGAGCGTTTTATTTCCGAGGCAACCCTACGTCAATGGACAAGCGTTCAGTTCCCGGAAAATGACAATCGTCGGGGCCTTGGGTTTGACAAACCGAACCTCAAATACACCGGCGTGAATAACAACGTGGCCAGGGGCGCAAGTCCGGAGAGTTTTGGACACACAGGTTTCACGGGGACAATGGTCTGGATGGACCCTAAGGAGAACCTGTTGTATGTCTTTCTTTCAAACCGCGTTCTTCCGACGCGGAATAACACGCGGCTTTATCGCCTGAATACTCGAACACAAATACAACAAGTCTTGTACGACGCGATTCGTGAAGCGGCCAGTTTGAACGAATAACGTGGAATATAGATTCATCAGTGCTTGGCGACTCGATATTGCCTGTCTATCTTAGCCTGAAACCAAGCCGTCTATGACGCCATACGAAAAGATATTTGAGAACAACCGTAAATGGATCGAACAAAAGACAGGATCGAACAAGGACTTTTTCAAGGAATTGGCGAGCCAGCAGGATCCGGAATACCTCTACATCGGCTGTAGCGATTCGCGTGTGACGGCGGAAGAAATCATGGGTGTGGGGCCGGGGGAGGTGTTTGTACATCGCAACGTGGGCAACCTTGTACACAGTATCGACCTGAACGCACAGACGGTGATAAACTATGCGATCCGTCATCTTCGGGTAAAGCATATCATCATTTGTGGTCATTACAACTGCGGTGGCGTCAGGGCAGCAATGGAGGCAAGTGACCTGGGCCTTCTTAACCCGTGGTTAAGGGGCGTACGGGACGTGTATCGCCTTCATCGCACCGAACTAAACGCGATCTCTGATGATCGAAAACGATATGACCGCCTCGTTGAACTCAACGTGGAAGAGCAGTGCATCAATGTGATCAAGACTGCGGCGTTGCAGTTGAGCGTAAAAGAAACGGGATTTCCGATCGTTCACGGGTGGGTGTTCGACATCCACTCGGGCCGCATAAAGGATCTAAACGTCGATTTCGACCGCATATTGAAAGGCATCCGGGAGAT
>CAZIAG010000407.1:481-2083 GCA_964537375.1 uncultured Roseivirgaceae bacterium | reverse complement strand
CTAACGAACCCTAGAATTCCTGTAGCGCTCTTTCGATGATGGTGTCGATTCCCTGAGCCTGATCTTCCGGAAGCAAGTCGACTCTTATGTCGGGCGGGATGCCAGCTTCTATATTGTACCCGTTAGGTAAGAAGCATATAGACGACGAATAATTCACATGGAAGCCGTTCGGGAGTTCTGATCCCGCGGGCACACCGCCGCCACCACCTGTGTGATCACCAATAAGCGGTATGCCGACCACCTTACACATCGCCGCAAAATAGTTGCCTGCACTGTAGACGCGTCGGTTGGTCAGGACGACAAATTTGTTTGCGTAATGTTTATGTTCTTGATCGGGCTCTATGTAGATTTCCCGGAGGGGCTCGAAGGCGTCGTGAGCCGGACCATTCTTGAAAGCATGTAGATACAACAACGTTCGTCGGTCGATGAGCCGTGAAATGAGCCTGAATCCGTTGGCGGGAGTTCCACCTTCATTGCTTCGAATATCGAAGATGATGCCCCTTGAATTGTCGTATTTGCCGAAGATATAATCAAGGTCATCGTGAGTGATCATCGACCGGAACGACCGGTAGATCACATAGCCAACGCCGCCGATCTCCGTGTGAAGGAAAGGCCCGGTGATCTCATAGGCCTCGCCGAGGTATGAGTGCATAACGAGTTCCGGATCCGCGTTCGCGGGGTAGTCTAGAAACCAATCTTCGTATTTGCTGATATTGAATTCCGAGCGCAGGTTCACATGGCCATCGCGCAACGTGTTTAACATGTCGGCCATCACATCAAACAACTCGTAGCGGGACATGTCATTTGTGACCATGGGACGGTAAACGTTGTAAACTGAATCCCAATCAATTTTCTTCAGCTCAAAGAACGAATACTTTCGGTCCAGTTCGTGCCATAGTATGTCGAAGTTTGTGATGGGATCGTTAGTGGGGTCGCCCGGGATAAACACTTCCTCACAGGAGGTTAACAGGAAAGCGACAAGAATAAGACAACGACATTGATTTTTCATGGCGTATCAGATTCTTACCAACAGGGAAAGGACAAGGTTGTGAGATGCCGCGCGTACGGTTTCCGTAAAAGTCGCACGATAAAATTCCCATTCGTACGTAAAGGCCAGCCGGTTTTGTCCACGGATAGGATAGTGGATTGAGTTTGAAATGATGACCCGCGCGAACGTGCCGAGGCTTCCAGGCCGACCGTTGCTTAATCCCTCAGCGAGAAGGTCATATTCCGGATCCACAACATCCTGCGCGTTCATATACGGTGGCCGCGTACCGTACGACAAGACGGGTACGTCGAGCCGGTGAAAATGGTAGAGCTGTTTATGTTTCCACCTAAACGTATTTTGATAAGCGCCGCTGACGCCGATTGAATGAAAGTTTTCGTAAACGATGGCGCTGTTGTCGAGCCCGGGATGAAATCGCGCTGCGATCATGGAATGGAACGAACCGCCGAATAGGAATCGTCCATTGGTCGAGTCTGGAATTAACCGTGTAGGTCGCAAGTGAACATAGTCGAAATCAAACCGGTAGTGATTGCACTGCATCGATGGGTATTCGCGAAAGCCAGCGGCCTTCAATTTGCCGTACTCGAACGAAAACC
>CAZIAG010000407.1:0-471 GCA_964537375.1 uncultured Roseivirgaceae bacterium | reverse complement strand
CTCCCGGGTTTGGTCTTTGAGTGGCCGAATACTATCTGTGGGATGATGGCCTTGTATCTCATCGGCGACATGGCATCATCTTTAACCATGCGCGTAGGCAAACCAAACGCTACCTGGAAATAGTTGGTCTTTTGTGCATCACAGCGACCGGCTACGCACGATAGCAGTATTATGGCAAACGCAAGTCTCATCTTTCAAAAAAGACGTGAAAAAGGCAAGAAACGTTGCATGAAGCTCGGTGACACGGACAACGGGATACCTACCGGCTTGAGAAGCCGACCTTCTGGCTGTTCGTTTCGTGAGAATGGTGTAGCTATGGGCGGCAGCATCGTCCCGCGAACGGGCACTGGGTCGATTCGACACCTAAAAACAGCGGTTTATCCGAACCTAATCCTACCTGTCAGTCAGATTATCAAATAAGGAGAGTAAATTGCCTTAGTCACATGACACACAGCCTATGGTAATGATCAT
>CAZIAG010000406.1:2491-4009 GCA_964537375.1 uncultured Roseivirgaceae bacterium | reverse complement strand
CCTTCGACTCATCTTCCCTTCCTTCCAGGATGACGGCGCCGCTTCCATCTGCGAAAATCATTGAATCGCGGTCGTGCGGATCGATAACGCGCGACAGCGTCTCCGCGCCGATCACCATACAACGACGCGCCATCCCCACGCGAATGAACGCATCAGCCTGAATGACGCCCTCGATCCAACCCGGACATCCAAACACCAGGTCATAGGCAACACATGACGGATTGCCGATTCCGAGCAACGACTTCACCCGCGACGCGATCGACGGAACCTGGTCAACACGGTTTGATTGATGCTGAACATCACCGAAGTTGTGTGCCACAATAAGATAGTCCAGGGAATCGCGATCGACGCCGGAACTCACTAACGCAGCCTCTGCCGAATAAGCAGCCAGGTCGGAACAATTCTGGTTGTCCTCCGCATAACGGCGTTCATCAATGCCCGTAATCTCGCCGAATTTCTGAATGATGCTCTTGTTGCTTTTATACGACTTCGACCGGTCAGCCTCATAAAACTGACTGTTCTCAAACCGCTGGTTGTTTACCACCTTGAGTGGAATAAAAGAGCCGGTACCGACAATTACAGAACGCATCATAAATAGTAACGATTAATATCCGGCGAGTATTGCACCCCATCGAACCGACGCAACGCCTGTTCGAAAGGATCCTTCGGCAGAATCAGTGAGTGAACAAAGGTACGGAGAATCTCCCTCTTTCGACGCATGGAACGACAAAGATCATTCCTCTTTGATCGCGTCGTAACGGTTGTTTGTTTGGGTAGTTGATATACATGTATTCAGCGCCCACTTGGTCCGGCATGCATGCCCTCTCCTGCTTTCTTTCATGCATTGATGCCCTGGTGAAGGGCAACCATGGAACTTCGAAGTCCTTACAAAATCGACTATATTCGCAAACAAACCATAACATCATGCGCGACTTCGTACTCATCCTCCACTTTATCGGGCTTGCCATGGCGCTTGGCGCCGGATTCTCCAATATGTTTCTGGGCCGTGTAGCGGCAAAGATGGAACCCGCAGAACGCGGCGCCTTTATGTCGAAACTAATGGTGCTGGGGAACATGGGACGCGCCGGATTCGGGCTCCTTATTCTTTCCGGTATCTACCTGGTCATTCCTTATTGGGATATCCTTGACGATATGCCGTTCCTCATCGCCAAACTTTCCCTCGTCGGTGTACTCGTGATCCTAATGGTCTCCATGAGCATTATCATCTCACGTGCGCGTAAGCAAAACAACCCTGCGATGTTCGCCAAACTGAGACCATTGGGAATGCTGACTTTCCTGGTCGGGATTGCAGTGGTCGTTTGCGCAGTGATTGCGTTTCATTGATTGGTCAGAAATCCTTTCTATTCGGAGGGCATTATCCTTTTCTTATGACGCGTTCATCCTGAGCTGGGCCGCGGGCAAGAGAGCAGCGAGCGAAGGATCCGGTCCGCCCTGGTCATACAATCGCAGTAGACACGGAGACGAAATCTAAATCCCTAACCGAAAGAGTTAGCCGAA
>CAZIAG010000406.1:0-2391 GCA_964537375.1 uncultured Roseivirgaceae bacterium | reverse complement strand
ATCGCAGTAGACACGGAGACGAAATCTAAATCCCTAACCGAAAGAGTTAGCCGAATCGCAACGCGAAGTCGGGACGTTGGAACCAAAAAAGAGAAACGTGCAACCCGATTCCGCAATTCACCGTACTAAGCCATATTCAATCAGGGCAACCGCCCCCCTGAAACAGAACCACACAGCATGAACAAATCTCTCTTCGCGCTGGCCATTCTGATCAGTTGGTCAGCGTCAACCATCAGCATCGCGCAAGACAGCGTGCTCGTCAGCACCATCGCCCAACACACCTATGACCTCCGCCTCGAAAACGGTCGTCTCGCCGGCAGCGGCGCTCCCATCATCCGCGAGGCCATCAAGAACTCCCAGTTTCTTCTCGTCGGAGAACAACACGGCATCCGAGAAGTATCCACCTTTACCAATGCGCTGTTCGTCGAGGCAAGACCGGAAGGTTTCAACTATCTCTGTATTGAGACGGATCCCTACATGGCAGCAAAGATCGAGGCGCTTGCAAAAGAGAATGTCGAATCCCTGCATGCGTTCATCGCAGACTATCCGATGAGCATTCCCTTCTACGAGACACGCGATGAGTTTGAACTCGTCCGCCAGGCAGTGCATGGCAACACCGCCCCTTCACCGGTGGTGTGGGGCGTGGACCAGGTGTTGATGTCCGCACCGCGCTATCTGTTTGCCACCCTCGCCCAGCAGGCGCCGAATGAGAAAGCTCAGCAACTTGCGCTGGATTACCTCTCACGCGCGAAGGCGGGATTCGAGCAAACGATGAAGACCGGTGACTTCAGCAAGATGATCATGAATGCCCTCAACGCCGACGACTACAAGAAACTCCATGAAGCCTTCGACAACCATCCGGCTTCAAAGAAGATTCTCGACGACATCGAAAAGAGCCAGCAGATATACGGTCTCTGGGCTAAGGGTCAGCAATACCAAAACAACCGAACACGTTCACTGCTGATGAAAAAGCAATTCATGGACTACTACAACGCTGCCGCAAATAATGGTGCGTTGCCCAGGGTGGTTTTCAAGTTCGGTTCCACACACATGTATCGCGGTGTGTCGTACTACGACCAGCTCGACCTCGGCAACACGATGTCCGAACTCGCGGAGATGAACGGTCATCACTCCGTACACTTCCACGTATCGGGACTGCAAGGAATGGAGCAAGGCCCGTTCGGCCCTCCTCAGCCATTCGACAATACGAACGCGTTGAACCCATTCATCAAAAAGGCAATTGAGTCACGCGCATCAGACACCGACAGCTGGATCGTCATCGACATGCGCCTCCTGCGTTCGACGCTCACACACACCCAGCTTCAGTCCCTTAAGGATGTGGTGTTCGGCTTTGATTTCTGGATTTATGTTCCGAAGGCAGAGCCGGTGCAGCGCCCCTGACCCCTCCTGAGTCTATTTGGTATTTTTTTCAACGGTATACTCTATTATACCGTGAACCCACCAGCATTGAGGAACGGTCGCGAAAATGATATCGTTTTCTTACTGACACGTTAAAGTCAGACACCATGAAACAACGAACGATATCCAGGGTAACCACCAGCCCGATTCGGCCGGGCTTCCTCGGGAAAGGGCATCTCGCTTCACCTGTTGTCGACGGTACGAATTTCCGGGAAACCGACCCCTTTATCATCTTAATGGACGACCGGCTCGACCTGCCCGGCGACCAACCCGCAGGCGGTCCGCATCCACATGCCGGTTTCGAAACCGTCACGCTGGTTGTCGACGGCGATGGCGAAGATTGGAAGACCGGTGGCCTTGAACTCATGACCGCAGGGAAAGGCGTCGTCCACACCGAAGAGATCACCACACCAAAACATCTGCGTATCCTGCAACTGTGGTTGGCGCTGCCACCGGAACTGCGCTGGACCGAGCCGTTCGTGCAACGAATGGAACCCGACGCCGTCCCGACCATCAACACAGAAAAGAGTAAGATCCGCGTCTACAGTGGTACCAGCAACGGAGTCACGTCGCCATTGCAAAACAGGACGCCGTTGACGTTGGTTGACTTCGCACTCAATGCCCATGCCGAAGTAGGACAGGCGATACCTGGCGCGTACAATGGTTTTATCTATGTCCTGGAGGGGAGTGTAAAGGTGGGAGAAACTGAAGTGAGGGAAGGTCAAACAGGTTGGCTCGACCGCACCGACGGAGCCGACGAAATTGTGTTCCGCACCACGGATATGCCCGCGCGATTTGTTCTCTACGCCGCCAAGCCGCACGGGGCATCAATTGTAAGTCATGGCCCGTTCATCGGTGATAACGACGACGACATTCGCAGGTTGTACCGGGAATACCGCCAGGGATTGATGCCGCATGTGAATGATCTGGATGAATCAAGGAAGGCGAAGTATAGCCTGGCGGTGGACCACC
>CAZIAG010000405.1:0-4014 GCA_964537375.1 uncultured Roseivirgaceae bacterium | reverse complement strand
CTTCTGCACCGAGGGTGATGTCCAGGTCGACAACGTTCTCCTTCCCGACGTAAGCCTCGGCCGCTGCCCTGATTCTCCCGGTCAATTCGGGGTCATTTTTCAGGTAGGGATAACCGCGTGAAATATCGACCTCACATCGGCCGCCCATTCCTTCGGCAATGCTTTCGGCCATCTTCTTTATCTTTTCCAATGCAGACTCCCTCCATTCCTCGTTCATCGCGCGAAACGTGCCCGCGATATTTACTTCGTTGGGAATGATGTTCGTGGCTCCCTCACCTGAAATCCTGCCAAAGGTCAGTACAGTAGGCTGCTTTGGACTTGCATTCCGGCTAATGATTTGTTGAAGGGCGACGATAATGTGCGATGCGATGACGACCGGATCAACGGCCAGCTCAGGTGCTGCGCCATGTCCTCCCTTCCCAATCACCCTCAGGTAGATCTCATCGCAGCTTGCCATGTACATGCCTTCTCTAAAACCGATCTTGCCAACGGGGAGCAACGGGAAAACGTGCTGACCGATAATGCCGGAAGGCTGCGGATTCTTCAACGCGCCGTCGCGAATCATATAAGAAGCACCACCAGGGTTCTTCTCTTCACCGGGCTGGAATATCAACCTGATCGTTCCTTCAAACTCGTCGCGCAGCGAATTCAAAATACGCGCAGTACCCAACAACGAGGAAGTATGTACATCGTGGCCGCAGGCGTGCATAACGCCGGCAACTGTCGAACGGTACGGAACTTCGTTTGCCTCCTGGATCGGTAATGCATCCATATCGGCTCGGAGTGCAATTGTCTTCTTTTCAGGATGACGGCCCTTGATCTCCGCAATCACACCCGTCGTGGCAATCCCTTCCCGGGCCGCAATGCCTGAATCCCTGAGGCATTCCGCCACATACCGAGCCGTCTTATGCTCCTGGTACGACAGCTCCGGATGAGCATGAATGTGCCGGCGGTGACCAATCACCCAAGGGCTTACCTCTTTGGAGAGTTGTTTGATTCGTTCGAGAAGCGGCATGGCGATGCATTAGAAACTCAAAATTAACCAATCTTTTTCATGGGCTTCCGTTTCATGGACTCAAAAAAAAGAACGGTGTCGAGTAGGGGACTAGGCAGGGCGAATTGTCTCAAGGGAAACAAGAAAACGATGAACTCCATGAAAAACTCTATCAGAATCGGCATCCTGGCCTGCCTGCTGGCAAGCGTGCAGTTTGCTCACGGTCAGGATTATCAAATCAAAACGTTGTTCAACGGCAGTGTCCAGTCGGGCGGTTACGGTGCGGTGACCAACAAGTTCACCACCATGAACGGCAAGTTTTCAAACATCGTCGAATTATACGGTGGCTGGTACGTAAACCATAAGTTGCTGGTCGGCCTGGAGGCTGCCTCCCTCACCAGCAACCTCCCTGTTCCGGCAGAATATAGTGTAGCGCCGGCATATTCGATGAGCTACCAGTACGGCCAGTTCGGGTTAATGCTTGAATACGCATTATGGTCCGACAAAGCCATTCACGTCGTCTTCCAGGCAATGGCAGGTCCTGGGTTTACGGTACAATACCGCCGATTTAGCTGGGATGAAGACTACTGGGATAGTTTCAACGATTATCCGCACGACTCAAATTGGTTCTTTGTCACTGAACCGGGCGTGCAACTGGAAATGAACCTCCTTCGCTGGATGCGGCTGAGTCCAGGCGTGTCATACCGCGCCGTGTACAAAAGTCAGGCGGCGGGTTTGTCGGACTCCGATCTCAGCGGAACTTCATTCAACGTCACGCTAAAGTTCGGGAAGTTCTAATTAGGAATTGGGAAACGCACCGGAAGGACAATGGCGTTGGGAAAGTAGCGCCTGATTCTCAGGTAATCGTGTTGCGCCTCCAGGCGTGTATAATACCTTCCGGTGCGGACCCTGTAGTTTGGTTGAACATACTGCACATCGGCTTCGATGTTGGGCATGGACACCGCAAGTTGTTTCCGCGTATTAAGGGCTTGTTCCCGGTCGGGCCCGGAAAACAACTGGATCGTAAAGCCGTCGACCATACCGCTCGCCAGGTTTATCCGGCTAATACTGTCGAGGATCGCATCAATGTTCGCGTTGACGGCATGTCGTGGCTCAACGTAGCGCATCGGATCTCTCTCGATATTTTGGGTTTGCTTCAGCGAATCAACATCCTTAACGGTGTCTGGCTTGACCACGGCAATGCGCCACACCGAAAGGTCCTCTTCATACTTTCCCGCGGCCCCGCCTGAACTCGTCAACTTTGGTGAACAGGCAAAACCGAAAGTCACCGCGGCGATGATCACAAGCAACCGTATTTGCATCTTGTTGTGTTTCATCAGTCGATAATAACGCACCGATTGTTAATTATGTCATCCTCAACCTTTTTGTATTTAACGTCGCGGAGCACTCTTCCGTCTGGGTATTGAACGTTTACCCTGTCGTTTCGACCGGCAATTTTTTGCGACTTGACGGGCATCACCTTTTCGCGAGGCGGCCGGTTCGGTTGACCTGCCTGCTGCCCGCCGCTAAGCAACGACTTCGACTCTTCCTTTTGTTCGTTGAGCCTCGTCCTTCTCTGGGCGCGCGCCTCCTGGACCTGCTCAGGTTGTTGCACAGGGATCTCCGCCTTCAGCAAAAATGAGATCACGTCTTCATTAACCTTTGCAATGAAGCGTTTAAACAATTCAAAACCTTCAAACTTGTAAATCAACAACGGATCCTTCTGTTCATACACGGCCGTCTGAACAGACTGCTTGAGGTCGTCCATTTCCCGAAGATGTTCTTTCCACTGCTGATCGATGATGGCCAGGGTGACCACCTTCTCCATGGCTTTCAGCAATTCGCCGTTCCCGGTCTCTACACACTTCGCCAGGTTAGCGGTTACGTGAATGGTTTTCGATCCGTCACTGAAGGGTACGAGAATATTCTCGACGGTAGCCCCGCGGGTTTTGTGAATTTCCCGAATGACCGGCAACGCTCCCTCGGCGACGCGTCTGTTCTTCGCCTGGTAATGCTCCAGCGCTTTCTGATAGAGATCTTCTGCCAGCCGGCTGACGTCGGTCTTTTCGAATTGGTCTTTGGTGATCTCATAGTCGATGCCCAGCGTTCCGAGTGCATTCAGACGGAGGCTTTCATAGTCATTCGCATTTTTTGCGTTTATGACCAGGTCTTCGCTGGTATCGAACATCATCGTGAGGATGTCCAGCTCGAGTCTTTCACCAAACAAGGCATTACGCCGACGCTTGTAGATCACCTCCCGCTGCGCGTTCATCACGTTGTCGTATTCGAGCAGGCGTTTCCGGATACCGAAGTTGTTCTCTTCGACTTTCTTTTGTGCGCGCTCGATGGAACTGGTTACCATCGAGTGCTGTATTACCTCGCCTTCCTTCAAGCCCAGGCGGTCCATGATCCGGGTAATGCGTTCGGGCATGAACAGACGCATAAGGCTGTCCTCCAGCGATACATAAAACTGCGATGTCCCGGGATCTCCCTGCCGGCCTGAACGACCGCGTAACTGACGATCCACACGACGTGATTCATGTCGCTCCGTGCCGATAATCGCGAGTCCACCCGCTGCACGGGACTCGGGTGTAAGTTTGATGTCAGTACCCCGACCCGCCATGTTGGTAGCGATCGTAACGGTCCCTGGTTTACCGGCTTCTGCCACGATCTCTGCTTCCCGCTGGTGTTGTTTTGCATTCAACACCTGGTGTTTGATCTTTCGCAACTGAAGCATTCGGCTTACGATTTCTGAAATCTCCACCGATGTTGTACCGACCAATACGGGCCTACCTTCCTGGGTCAACTTCACGATCTCTTCGATCACGGCGTTGAACTTTTCGCGGGTCGTCTTGTATACAAGATCATCGTAATCCTTGCGAACAACGGAACGGTTAGTAGGAATAACAACGACGTCGAGTTTGTAGATGTCCCAGAATTCACCAGCCTCAGTCTCCGCGGTACCAGTCATGCCCGCGAGCTTGTGGTACATTCGGAAATAATTCTGCAGGGTGATCGTG
>CAZIAG010000404.1:0-4018 GCA_964537375.1 uncultured Roseivirgaceae bacterium | reverse complement strand
CCCGATCATCTCCCAGGTTAAACTAATAGCAGAACCATGGGATATCGGGGAAGGCGGCTACCAGGTTGGGAACTTTCCGCCGGGATGGGCAGAGTGGAACGGCAAATACCGCGATTGCATCCGCGACTTCTGGCGCGGTGCCGAAAGTATGCTCGGCGAATTCGGCCTGCGACTTACAGGCAGCCCTGACCTTTATGAAGACGATTACCGAAGACCAACGGCATCCATCAACTTCATTACTGCACACGACGGATTTACTCTGCACGATCTAGTCACGTATAATGAAAAGCACAACGAGGCAAATGGTGAAAGCAACCGGGACGGCGAGAGTCAAAACCGATCATGGAACTGCGGCACCGAGGGAGAAACAGACGACCAATCTATCAACGCACTGCGGAGCAAGCAAAAGCGAAACTTCCTCACGACCCTGTTCATTTCCCAGGGTGTACCCATGATTGTCGCCGGCGACGAATTTGGCAGAACACAACAAGGAAACAACAATGCCTATTGCCAGGACAATGAAATCTCGTGGTTGAATTGGTCCGCACAGGACCGGGACCTTCTCGAGTTTACCCGCAGGTTGATTCAGTTCCGAAGGGAACACCCGGTGTTTTCAAGACGGCGATGGTTTCAGGGGCGCCGAATCAAGGGTACCGGCGTCGACGACATCGCCTGGTTCCTTCCCAACGCCACTGAAATGACGGAAGAACACTGGAACACAGCATTTGCGAAATCATTGGGCGTATTTCTAAACGGCCTGAGTTTGCACTATGTTGATCGAAAGGGAGAGCGCGTCACCGACGACAACTTTTACGTCATCTTCAACGCTCACCATGAGCCGTTGAAGTATAGCCTCCCCTCAAAGAAGTACGGAGAGGAATGGAAGAAGATGATTGACACGGCCATGATATCGTTTCCCGGTGACGAATCCGAAATATTGTCAGCAGAAGGGACGGTGATCGCCCAGGGAAGAAGCATCGTCATCCTGCAAAATAAAGTCCCTGGTCGGGCCTCATGAAACATCGACGCTCGGCGGGTCTGTTGCTGCACATAACATCGTTGCCCTCGGCATTTGGTGTTGGTGACCTAGGACCGGAAGCATATAAATTCGTCGACTTTCTCACCCGGGCAAATCAGCGATACTGGCAAGTGCTCCCCTTAAGTCCCGTGTCCGTTGCAGAGGGGTTTTCTCCCTATAGCGCGACGTCAGCGATGGCCGGGAATACGCTCATGATAAGTCCCGAACAACTCGCTGCTGACGGGCTACTCAGCGCGTCGGAACTGAAGCGATTTCGCATCGAGCCAAAGCACACCGCCGACTTCGCTCACGCGGAAGCGTCGCGAGATACGTTGCTTGAGCTTGCATGGAAACGAAGTGGCAAACGAGACCGCCGGCCATTCGAGGCATTTGCCAACCATGAGTCGTGGTGGCTGGACGACTTCGCAGCGTACGCGGTGTTGAAAGAGTCGTTCGAGGGAAAGCCGTGGCATCGCTGGCCGGCGGAATTCCAGAACCGAGACAAGAAGGCCCTCGCGCAGCTCCAGGCAGATGCGACGGAGAAAATAGCCAAAGTCAAATGGCTTCAATTCGTCTTTGCCAAACAATGGTCTCAACTGCGGGAACATTGTCGCAAACAAGGTATCCGACTATTGGGAGACCTCCCATTTTACACGAGTTACGACTCAGCGGACGTATGGTCTACGCGAAAAATATTCGCAATTAGAAGTGATGGTGCAATGACGAGCGTCGCAGGAGTTCCACCGGACTATTTCAACAGCAACGGTCAGCTCTGGGGTATGCCCGTCTTCCGTTGGAACATACTCCGACGCCAGGGATACAAATGGTGGATCAACCGCCTGCGCAGAAATCTCGAACTGTTTGATGAAGTTCGTCTTGATCATTTTCGAGCTTTCGCGGGTTATTGGGAAGTCCCAGCCACCGAGAAAACCGCGAAGCACGGTGGGTGGAAAAAAGGTCCGGGAATCGACCTGTTTGAAAAACTGAAACACGAATTTCCCAATATGCCCTTTGTCGCGGAAGACCTCGGCGAAATTACGCCGGACGTCTACGAACTCCGTGATCGCTATGCCTTACCTGGAATGAAAGTCCTTCAATTCGCCTTTGGCGGAGAAGTAGCGACATCGGGTCACATTCCCCACAACTACGACGAAAACTTTTTCGTCTATACGGGTACGCACGACAATAATACGACGGTCGGTTGGTTCAAGAAGGAAGCGTCACCAACAGCACAAAAGCAACTTGAAGCCTACGCGGGGATCAAGGTCACCACGCGCAACGTGCATCTAATCCTCTTACGCCTGGCCTACGCCTCGGTGGCGAAGACAGTGATCATTCCCCTACAGGATATTCTCGGACTTGACGACAAATCGCGTATGAATATTCCTGCCTCCCCCCGGGGCAATTGGCAATTCCGTACATCGCCGGGATCAATTAACAAGGACGTTGAAAAATACCTTCGGCGCATGACGTATGTTTACGGGAGAGGATAGCCGCGTCCTTCATTACTCATCGGGTTTGAACTCCGTAACCTTCGTTCCCTTCTTTTTCTTGAATATTCTCTCAAAAATGTTTCGGTCGGACTTCGATGGACGGCAATCGAGTTTGCGTCGCAGCTCCTCGGGCAGCGCTGGAAACTTCGCGTGCATGATGTCGGACAAGGATTTGTCATCGTTCGCGAGTTTGAAAAATCTCGCCACAATTGGCAAGGCCGTGGCCGCTCCCTGGCCTAGCGCAGTCGTTCGGAAATGAAGCCGCGGATCATCCGATCCCACCCACGCACCGATCACGAGGCGGGGTGTCATCGCGATAAACCAGCCATCGACATTTGACTGCGTAGTACCGGTCTTTCCGGCGACGTCATTGGTAATTCCATAGGATGAACGAAGCGCGGAGCCGGTGCCTTCCGAAACCACCGTCTTCAGCATATGAACGATCATCTTGCTCGTTTCCTCGGAGAGCGCCCTGTTGTCGCGTTTGGAATTGTCATCTCGTTGAAAGCGCTGAAGTACATTGCCATCGCGATCCGTAATGGACGTCAAATAGTAGGGTTCATTGTAGCGTCCACCGTTGGCCAGCGCCGCATACGCAGCCACCATTTCCGTCATGGAAATAGAGGGCGTTCCCAGAGCCAGGGACGGAACCGCCGGTAAATCGCTGGATATGCCGAGTTTCCTCAGCGTCTCGATGGTCGCATTGATACCGGTCATCTCCAGCAACTTTACAGAGACCGTATTCACTGAGCCGGCGAGACCGCCTTCCATTGAATACTTTTTGTCGTAGGTTTCGTCGTTTGTGTTCTCAGGTGTCCATCCCTCCATGTTGGTGTACTCGGTTTTGCGCGCAGAGATATATTCGCACGGTCCGATTCCCGATTCGATAGCCGCCGCATATACGAGAGGCTTTATCGTCGAACCGACCTGCCGACGAGTGCTGGTCCGCACGTGATCATACTTGAAGAAACGGTGGTCGATACCGCCGACCCAGACCTTTACGGCGCCATCGCTCGGATCAACGGCCTTAATACCCGTCTGAAGGAAACGGACGTGGTGACGCAGGGAGTCTATGATGCTAACCTCGAGCTGCTGATCACCCGACCATGAAAAGACGTTTGTGGGCCCGGGTGTATTCAGCTTTTTCATAATCGACTCCTCGGATAAGCCTTCGGCCGCCAGCGACTGGTATTGAGACAAGCCCCGGATCTTGCTCCTGACTACCTCATCAAGTGTCTTGCGGTTCAGTTGTTCGTCGAACTTTCGTTGTATTATCGCCATCTGCTGACGCATCGCTTTCTCGGCATAGCTCTGCATTCGGGAATCGATCGTCGTGTAAATCTTCAGGCCGTCAGTATAGAGGTTGTAGGGTTCTCCCCGTTCGTTCCGATGTTCCTTGCACCATTCCAACAATTCCTGCCGGAGGAATGCACGAAAGTAAGGTGCGCTTCCCGCATTGTAGTCAGTATTGTTATACCGCAACTTAATGGGCTGTTTTTGAATTCGG
>CAZIAG010000403.1:0-4020 GCA_964537375.1 uncultured Roseivirgaceae bacterium | reverse complement strand
CCGCGGTAATGCCATCGAGGGAAACCGGTTGAACAATTGTACCTGTACCGGCAGGATTCGGCGCACGGAAACTCAATTGGGCAAGGTTCGTCGTTGGACAACGATAAACAATCAGGTTCGTCTCCGGTGGATCGGTAACATTGTTGAGTGGCACGCCGTCGGCATTGGCGTTGATACGGACAGAGTCAAATGAATGCGATACAACGTGAATGCTATCTGCGAATGTCTGTTCGCCGCAAGGACGATACCGCGTTTCTGACTTTAGCAAATAGCCCAATTCCAGATTCATCGTATCTCCCTCAAGGATGAAGGTGTAGGTGAGGTTCGGGGTCTCCATATTCACCGGCAACGTAACACTTTTCGCCTCCCGGTTGGCCGAATAGGAGGTATTGCCCGTAAAGTCGGTTCTTACGCGGTTGACAAATAATGTAAGTTCTGTACTCGGTCGGCCGGGATAGTATAACTGATAGAAGGCGACCGTCGTTTGGCCAGGGTTGGGACATCGGAAGATCTCGATGTTTCGGGCGCGATTGTCCGTGCCTGGACTTCCATTAATGACCCTTAAGGAGTCAAACGAATGCTCCAGCACCCTTAGCCCCGACACGATAAACTTTGGATCACATTCAGTGGACACGAACTGCGTCTCCACGTCGTAACCGATACGCAAAACCCGGTCAATACCGGAGTTCCCGTAGTCGGCGAACGTGAAGGTCATCTCTTTCTCGAACAGGTTGATCGGTATGACAAAGGTCCGTCCGTTAAAATTGTTCCGAAAGAGGCTGTCGGTACCGTCCGTGGTGATATAATCGAAGCGTTGGTTGTGTTCAGCGCCGGTACCCATTACCTTGAAAGTGATTCCGAGCATATTATTTCTCAACCCAAAGCATTCCGGATCATCCAGGCAGGAGACGCCCAGCAATAACAAGGCGAAAAGGTACCAACGGGGGTTCTTTAGCATACTTTCCAATTCCGGCCGTAAAGATAAAGCAACCTTTTTAAGCCCAAATTCCGGGCCAGTAATATTTCCAGGCGTTTATACGTTGATCTCAAGTAAATTTTTCCCTTAGGTCCGGACAAATTTTTCGAATTGAGCGGGGGCGTTACCTTTGCGCAAAAAAGGGCGGCATTTCGGAATTTTAGAGGGAGTTCCGCTGTTCCAGAACCCAGCAGCTAATGAAGACAAAAGGAAGCAGGAAAACGAAAATTAACCTCGTGACCCTCGGGTGCTCAAAGAACCTCGTCGATTCGGAGGTTCTCCTCACGCAACTACGTGGCAATGGGCTCGACGCCGTCCATGAATCAGCCGCCGACGATGCCGAGGTAGTCGTAATCAACACGTGTGGGTTCATCGATAACGCCAAACAGGAGTCCATTGATACGATCCTGAGGTACGTTGATGCCAAGCAAGAGGGAATCATCGACAAGGTCTATGTCACAGGGTGCCTCTCGCAGCGATACCGCGACGACCTCGAAAAGGAAATCCCCGAAGTAGATGCATGGTTTGGCACCCGTGACCTTTCCCGGCTTCTGAAGGTATTTAACGCAGACTACCGTCATGAACTGGTAGGTGAACGTATCCTGACGAATCCTTCGCATTTCGCCTATCTTAAGATATCGGAAGGCTGCGATCGGCCGTGTTCGTTCTGTGCCATCCCCCTGATGCGTGGCCGACATGTTTCGAGGCCAATGGAGGAACTCGTACGGGAAACTACGAACCTGGTCAAGAACGGTGTCAAGGAACTGCTTATTATCGCACAGGACTCCACCTACTACGGTCTCGATCTTTACAAAAAGAGAAATCTTGCCGAACTATTGAAACAGCTCTCCGATGTAAAAGGAATTGAATGGATCCGCCTGCACTACGCCTTCCCTTCCGGATTCCCAATGGACGTTCTCGATGTGATGGCAGAACGACCGAACATTTGTAAATACCTCGACATACCTCTTCAGCACGGCTCCACGCGGATGTTGCAGCTGATGCGACGTGGTATCACCCGTGAAAAAACGGAGGAGCTGATCCAGAATATCCGCGCCCGGGTGCCGGGCATCGCCCTTCGTACGACGATGATCGCAGGCCATCCCGGAGAAACAGAAGAGGATTTTCTCGATATGATGGCCTTTATCGAAAAGACGCGGTTCGACCGACTGGGAATTTTCAACTATTCTCATGAGGAGAACACACACTCCTATACCATGAAGGACGACGTTCCAGACGAGGTGAAGCAACAGCGGGCCGATGCGGTGATGGAACTTCAGCAAAACATTTCTCTCGAACTCAACCAACGGCGTGTGGGCGAGACCCTGAAAGTGATCATCGATCGCAAAGAGGGTGATACCTATGTGGGCAGAACCGAGTTTGATTCGCCGGAGGTCGACAATGAGGTCATCATCGACGCGACGCGTGAATACCTAAGGATCGGGGATTTTGTCAACGTGCGAATCACGGCAGCAAGTGACTTTGATCTGAACGGAGAAGTGGTCGCGGAAACCCACGCCGAACTTAAACATTAATCAGAATTTACCGTTATTGGGGTATGGTTTGCCCGACATTCAACATCTATACCTGTTGTTGCCATGCAGATTGAAAGATTCCCCCTGGCGGAGACGAAGGCATTTTCATCTATCTTCCTCGACTACCTTCGACAAGACTCCAGGCTCAGACCCTTTTACCACCGTTTCCCCGCGCCAGAGAATTTTTCTGAACAGATCCGTGAAAAGGAAAAGGCCTTTCCCGTAGAGCACAGACGAATTCTTAACAAATCGTTAACCGATCAATACAAGGACATCCACCCGACCGATCCGGTCAAAAACAATATCGCGGCCCTGTCGGATACAAAGACATTCACGATCACGACAGGCCACCAATTGAACATCTTCACGGGACCTCTCTATTTCATCTATAAGATCGTCACCGTCATCAATGCGTGCAAAATCCTCAAACGCCAATACCCCGAATACAACTTTGTGCCGGTGTATTGGATGGCGTCCGAGGACCACGACTACGATGAGATAAAGTCCTTTCGCCTCTATGGAAAAAAATATGTATGGGAGACAAAACAAAGCGGCCCAGTCGGGCGCTTCCATACCCGCGACTTCAAGAATTTGCTGAATGAGGTTCCGGGTGACATCACCCTGTTCCGCGACGCTTATCTAAAACATAAGACACTCGGGGAAGCAGTTCGTTATTACGTCGATCAGCTCTTTGGCAAGGAAGGTCTTGTTGTTGTTGACGCTGATGACCCGTCGTTGAAGGGTCTTTTCAAACCTATGATGCGGGAAGACATACTCCATCACGCAACGCTGAGCTGCGTCGAAAAAACCAATCGGGAACTGGAGGCCCTTCAATATAACACTCAGGTCTTTTGCAGACCGGTGAACTTTTTCTGGATGGACGACCAGGTCCGGAGCCGCATCGAGAACACAGGCGATGACTACTCCGTTGTTGATTCAACATTGCGTTTCACCCGAAAGGAGATTGAAGAACTGATCGAGAGCTCGCCGGAGAAATTCAGTCCCAACGTCATCCTCCGGCCGCTCTACCAGGAATGTATCCTTCCCAATCTCGCCTATGTGGGCGGACCGGCAGAAGTAACGTACTGGCTGCAGCTTAAAGCCGTCTTCGAACATCACCGCGTGCCCTTCCCAATGCTCATGCCACGGAACTTTGGTCTCGTGATCGAGAATCACATTCTTCGAAAATTCCAGAAGACCGGCTTGAGCCTGCACCAAATATTCGAAGACTTGAATTTCCTCACAAATCACTGGGTGCTTAAGAACACTACCCACAACCTTACCGTTGGCGAGGAACGCACCACGATAGAACGAATCTTCGAGGAACTCGACAAGCGAGCTGCCGCGATCGATCAAACGCTCGTACCGTTTGTCAGGGCGGAAGGCAGAAGGGCAGCCAACAGCCTGGAGAAGATTGAACGAAAATTCCTCCGGGCAGAAAAGCGCAGGCAATCAGACAAGTTGCGTCAGATCCAATCGGTCAAAGAAGCCTTGTTCCCGAATGGCAGT
>CAZIAG010000402.1:0-4028 GCA_964537375.1 uncultured Roseivirgaceae bacterium | reverse complement strand
ACCGGCACACCCAATAGGTTTTTTGTCGGCGCAAAGAAATGGGTTCGGTAATTCAATGGATTCTCAGTGTCCGGATCCACAAAAACCGGATGAATCCGTTGCACCAACTCCCCGCCGTATTCGTCGATCCTCTTCTCTGCGTCGATGTCCATGACCAGGTCGGCCAGGCTCTCATTATAATAGTGATTCTTGTACTGGGTAAGGTCGTAGTCGCCACTTTTTTCCAACTCAACCACCAGCAGGTCTTCTTGTTGTACTGCTTTATTGTAAGCGTCCTGGTAGAACTTGCGGTAACCTGTCAAAAAGTCCTGAAGTTGTTGATTGAAGGAAGGTGTGAAGTCGGCCAGCGTCCAGGATGTGTTGAACGAATTCTCCAGCCCTTTCTTGTAGAAGTCCTTTCTGAGTGTTGCCTGGATAACATTCAAGTCCCGCTGCATCAGCGCTCGAATGGAGTCACCCTGCTCACCGATGTTCTCTGCGATGAACCTGCGCTTTTTTTCCAACTCGTCCGCGAGGTACGATGACCTGAAATCGGTCACTGATTGAATCTTGTCCAGGTTGTAGTAAGGTGCTTCGAACGAATTGTTCTTGAAGTGGTATACGGCCAGCCCCTCGTAGGCCCACCGCGATGCCATCAGGTCGGCAACGACCGGGACTTTGCCCCTGGCGCTGATCAGGTCGTTGAGCTTGTCGTAACTGAACAATAAACCGCTAAGGATCATCTGCGGAATAAGCAGAAGCGGGATGAGGACGTAAACCGTCACGGCGGAGTTGAAAGCCGATGAGATGTTCAGGCCGATGACGTTCGCTGTGCAGGATACGGTGAAGAGCATGAACCAGGTGGGCAAAAGCATGCTCCACTCGATCTCCAGGATGAGATTGCCCAGCAGGACAAACGAGAAAGTCTGGATGGCCGACAGCGAAAACAGGATGATGAGTTTGGACATCAGGTAGCTGTTCCAGCTGAGGTTCAAAAACGATTCGCGCTTGAGGATTTTCCGATCCCGGATAATCTCTTCGGCACTCACGGTGAGCCCCATAAACAAGGCAACGATGATACTCATCAGCAGAAACGCCGGAAAGTTGTCGTTGAACCGGAACATGTAGTCGGATCCGCCCGGGGCGCTTCTGTATTTGATGATAAATGCGAGGATCAGCGCCAGCAGGGGCCCCTCGAGGAGGTTGATCGACAGATATTGCTTGTTGCTGAGCTTCGAAAGGGTATCCCTTACCGTAAAGATCAAGGCCTGCTTTATCTTGTTGGGCAGACGTAGCGATTTAGGAGGTTCTTCGCGGATATCCTCAACAGTGTTGACGTTGAAGCGTTCTTTGTACAGTTCGTACCATTGAGCGGGATTGATCTTTCGCTTGCTGGTGGGTTGTCCGTATTCATCCACCACCTTCGCTTCGATGATGTTGAAGATCTGTTCGGGGTTGACGTTACCACAGGTCTCGCATTGTCCGCGGTTCGCATCCACCTGTAGCGTGGATTTCTTGAAATAGGTCACGGCTTCAACCGGCGGACCATAATATGCCGGGTATCCCCCCGTATCCATGATGATCATCTTGTCGAACATCTTATAGATGTCTGACGATGGCTGATGGATCACCACAAAGATCAACTTGCCCTTGAGGGAAAGTTCCTTCAATAGGTCGATGACGTTTTCGGAGTCCCTTGACGACAAACCCGACGTCGGTTCGTCGAGGAAAAGTATGGCCGGCTCCCGGATAAGTTCCAGGGCAATGTTGAGCCTTTTGCGCTGCCCCCCGGAAATCGTTTTATCGAGGGCATTTCCGACCCTCAAGTCTTTTCGTTGGTCAAGGCCGAGATTCTCAAGAACCTGCATGACCCGTTGGTGCAATTGCTCTTCCGTGAAGTCGGCAAAGCAAAGTTTGGCGTTGTAATAAAGGTTCTGATAAACGGTGAGTTCCTCGATGAGGAGGTCGTCCTGGGATACATAGCCGATTACCCCGTGTATCCGATCCTTGTCCGCATGAATGTCGAAACCGTTGATGAGAATATTGCCCTTGGTCGGTTTGACCAACCCGGCCAGCACCATAAGCAGCGTAGTTTTTCCCGCGCCGCTGGCTCCCATGATGCCAATCAGTTTCCCGGGGCCTTCAGAGACGTTAACATGCCGCAAGCCGACCGTTCCGTTAGGGAACCGAAGTTCGTCGATGGCGGCATTGAAGGAAAGTTTGGTGGTCTTGATCTCCTCGTTGAAGTTGGCCACCACGTCGCTGTAATAGATCGCATCACCGGCCTGGGTCTTGATTGTGCTACCGTGAGAGAAAAGGTACACGTGGTTTGTCTGTATCGGGAAGCCGTTAAGCGTGTTGATTTCTTCGCCGAGGTACTTCGTAAAGTAAAGGTCGACGCTGCGCACGCGCATGAATATGAGGCTACCGCCAATATGACCGTGCAGGTGCTTGGACTTTGATTTGCCCGGATCCGGTTCTTCGCTTACGATCAGGATGTCGTCGAAATCGAGCGTGCCGGTTTCTTCGGAAATCACGAAGTTTTCAATCAACTCATATTCTTCTCCACTGATATTGAAGACGGTCGATACGGTATTGATTATTTCCCTGCGTTGGGGCGAGAAGTTTTTGTCGGTACCCACCAACTCGAGAAGCTTGGTGAGAACGACGACTTTTTGCTTTTGCGTGAGAGTCTTGTTGATCTTCCGGCAGATGCCCAGGGTCTTTACAGAATCCTTGACCGAAGTGAGTTTCTTCTTTCCGTCATCTTCGTCTGCCTTTCCATAGCCCGAAAATTCATCATAAAGGCTTACGTATTCCCTGATCGAATCCTTGTCGAGTTCAGTTTGGAAAAAAGTAATTACGTACTCTCGCTCTTTCTCCGTAACGCCCCCGTCCTGCTTTGTAATTATGGCAAAAAGCTGGGTTAAGGCTTTTAGTATTTCCTCACTCATTGATTCAGGCTAGTTGGGCTCAAAACAACTGATAAAGATATAAAAAATATCGGTTACCCTTCATCTCCGCCGTGCTAATAGAGCGGAAAATTGAAAGGTAACCGACGACACGGGGACCGTCCTGCAGAGGGGTCAGTATGTCTTGAATTCGAAGGGTATTTCCACGAGTTCGGAAAATTCCTGTCCTGCTTCTTCCATATCTTCGTCGTCCTCGTGAAAGTACCAGTGTATCTTCATGCCTTTGATGTCTTCGAGTGCAGAGAGAACGTCGAGAATGAGTTTGGATGAAGCGGTGTTGAAGTACTCGAGCTTGAACACAAAATCGGTTGAGGGATTGGGATCGCTTCCGTACTTTTCGATCCACTCCAAAACAGGACGGTAGAACTCAGCCGAATCCTCCGGTAATGACCGTCCTGAAATTTCAAAAATGCCGTTCTTTTTATCGAGAATTATCTTAGGTGTATCTTCTGTTCCTTCAAGATTTAATATTTCCATGGTGTAGACACTTTATTGGTTCGACATTGGTTATTCTGCGGAATCGCGGGGAACGATCACTTTCAATGAGAAGAAAGCGTATTCCTTCGACATTTCCGGAAAGGCGAATTCAAGCTTATTGCCCGACTTTCGCGCCATATCGACAAAGCCGAGTCCCGCTCCGCCCTTTTCTGAGATGGTGGTGTTCTTAATGATCTCTTTATAAAGATCTTTAAGGCCATCTTTATCCAGACCGTTGATCTTCTGCAGCGTTTGCTCAAGATTGCCTACGTTCTCCTTTCGGATGGGATTTCCCGACATGATCGTATAACGGTTCGCCTCGCGTCCAATCAAAAAGATTGCGCTGTGGTTGCGTGTCTCTCCGTCAATCAGTTCATCGGCGTGCTTGACGATGTTTTGTAATGCCTCCACCATTACATTGAACACCTTGCGTTTGATGCTGGATTCTTCCCCGGAGGAGTCGAGGTTCCGCTCGGCCATAGCCAGAATGGATTTGGTGGTCTCCTGTGTGAAGTCACCCTGATACACCAGAATGAGGTTCTGAGACATCATGGTGCGGTGCAGGTCGTAGATAAAGTTCATGCTTCAAAAAGGGGGTTT
>CAZIAG010000401.1:1357-4044 GCA_964537375.1 uncultured Roseivirgaceae bacterium | reverse complement strand
ATTACAACTCTGGTCTTGGATTTGAAGACGGCGTTGCCAACAGTGTGTACCTGAATACGACCCTTTCAAGGAACAGCGTGAATGAAATCATGTATCCGTCGATGGGTTCTTCCCTGTCGTTGAGCGTTCAATTAACACCTCCGCATTCCCTATGGCGCAAAGTCGACTTCTCGAATCCTGAGCTTCCTCCCGCTGAGCGTTACAAGTGGACCGAGTTTCACAAATGGATGTTTGACGCCAAATACTACATCCCGCTTGACAACAAACGCAAACTCGTCCTCGAAGCGAAAGCACACTTTGGTTTTATAGGAGCCTATAATGACAAAACAGGCGTGACGCCGTTTGAAAGATTCTATCTCGGGGGCGACGGCCTGGCTGGCGGATTCAACACTTTTCTACTCGCCACAGAGATCGTCGGTCTGAGGGGGTATGAGAACAACAAGGTCACGCCGCCAGACTATGAGAACTTCGGACGACAAGGGTCTCGGGACAAAATTGTTGGCGGAATCGTATATGACAAGTTCGGCCTTGAATTACGTTACCCGGTAACGACAGGCAACGCCGCGACCATCTATGGTTTTGTCTTTACCGAGGCTGGTAACAACTGGAACAATTACGAAGATTTTAATCCGTTTAACCTTTACAAATCAGCCGGCTTTGGAGCCAGGATATTCATGCCTGCCTTCGGGCTGATCGGGCTAAATTGGGCGTATGGCTTCGATACCCTTCCCGGTGCGACCCAGCCCAGCGGCTCACAGTTTCACTTTACTATAGGCCAGCAAATCAGGTAGGTCATGAGGATTTTCTCGTCCAAGGCCCATTTCAGCGGATCCATTTTGCGAATTTTCTCGTTCGCCGCCCTGTTTTTCGTGTTCGGCCTGAATTTTGCCACGGCTCAGCGGTTCGGGTACATCGACACAAAATTTATCCTGAGTAAGATGCCTGAATACGCCAAAGCCCAGCAAGAGATTGACTTGCTGTCCCAGGGCTGGGAGAAGGAAGTTCAGGACATGCAAAAAGAGATCGAGGGGCTGTACGCGGCCCTCAAGGCAGAACAGGTGCTCCTAACCGAAGAAATGAAAGAGGAGCGCATGCAGGTGATCCGACAGAAGGAGGCCGAAATGAAGGAATACCAAAGAAAGGTGTTTGGGTTCGGCGGCCTGTTGTTCTTAAAACAGCAGGAACTGTTGAAACCGGTGCAGGATAAAGTCTTTGACGCTGTTGATAAAGTGGCAAAACAGAACAATCTTGCCATTGTCTTTGACAAGGCAGAGCAACTTGTGATGATCTATACCGACCCGCGGTACGATTACACTGATTTTGTCCTGGATGAGCTCGGCCTCGGAGACCCTAACGATAACATTAAGAATTAAAACTCAGAAAGAACTTCAAAATGAGAAAGATTGCTGTACTTTTTGCCTTGGTCGCCGGCGTTGCCGTGGCACATGCGCAAACTCCTGACCTTACTAAAATCGCGTTTGCCGACGTAGAGTATATTTTTACAAATATGCCCGAAGCAAAACAGATCGAGAATGAATTAAAGGCAACGGAAACGCAACTGAAAAATCAGCTGGAAACCAAGATGCGTGAATTCCAGACCAAGCTCCAGGACTACAACGAAAACTATGCAAATATGCTCGACGCGGTCCGGGCGAACACCGAACGGGAATTGAATCAACTCCAGGAAAACCTTCAGACGCTCCAGCAAGATGCCCAAACAACCATTCAAACCAAGCACGCCAAACTGATGGCCCCTGTGTATAAAAAGATGGGCGAGGCAATTGAGAACGTCGCCAAGGAAAATGGCTACACCTTTGTACTCACCGCGCGCGTGAATGGAATGGATGTGGTTCTTTACGCCGACGAGAAGAATGACATTTCCGATCTCGTCCTCAAGAAAATGGGAATAAATCCCCCCCCGGTGCCTGCCAACCAGGGCGCACAGAACTAAAAATTTGTAAAAGAATTATCTTGAAGCCCGTCTTACTGACGGGCTTTTTCTTTAAAACTCGACGATGATCCTACCCCGACGGCTTCAGACCGGTGACAAATTGGCGATTGTCGCCACGGCCAGAAAGATCAACCCGGGCGACCTCGACCTGGGGATCAAAGTATTTCAGAGCTGGGGACTGAATGTCATTCTTGGCGATCACATCTACAGCGATCAGCATTCGTATCTGGCCGGCACAGAGGAGGAGCGTCTTCAGGATCTGCAGACGATGATCGATGACGCCAGCATCGCGGCAATTGTTGCTGCACGGGGCGGATATGGAACGACACAAATACTGGATGACGTCGATCTTTGCCCGTTACAAAAAGCACCAAAGTGGATTGTCGGCTTTAGCGATATCACGTCCCTCCACCTTGCGCTATTCCGGGAAGGGATCGCAAGCGTACACGGAGCAATGCCGGCATTGTTCTCTAAACCTGAAGCACAAAAGTCTATTGAAAGCCTCGGCCGATTACTTATGGAGGGAAATTGTGATCTTCAGGCAACGCCGTCCTCATTTAACCGACCCGGCCGAGTTGATGGTGTCGTTATCGGAGGGAATCTCTCCCTTATCGCTGATTCTCTTGGGACCGAGTCCGAACCCGATACTCGAGGCAAGATTCTCTTCATTGAAGAGGTAGATGAATACCTTTACAAAATCGACCGTCTATTAACACAACTTAAGCGCGCCGGAAAA
>CAZIAG010000401.1:0-1347 GCA_964537375.1 uncultured Roseivirgaceae bacterium | reverse complement strand
CTGCTGGTTGGACATATGTCGGATCTGAAAGATTCCGAATTATCGTACGGTAGAGTTTACCAGGAGATCGTGATGAATGTCGTCCGTCAATATGATTACCCTGTTGCGTTCAACATTCCCTGCGGCCATGAGCATCCAAATTTTGCGTTTATCCATGGCGGACATGCAACACTTGAAATATCGGACGTTAGCACATCCCTGACTTTTGATCGACTAAGATAGAAAGTTGAACACCTCGTATAACCCGAGAGCGATTAGTGCAATCGCCGGCAGCCGTTTCAACCATACACCGTCCTTGAAGGATCGCACAGCGACCGTAGCCGTTGCAGCGCAAAGCATGAGAAGCGCAATAGCGCCAGTAGACACACCGAGCAGGTACGCGTGTATTTCTATCGGGGAAGACAAGTCAATCCAACCCTGACCCTTGATATAAGCCGTCACGGCCAACCAAAACGGCAACGCCAATGGGTTCAGAACGGAAAGCACAAGACCGCGCCAGAATCCACTGGAACTGAACTCTCGGGCAAGTCCTGATGGACTCTTCCTGGCTGTAACCCACAAATGGAAAACTCCAAGCGAGATCAGAAGCAATGCGCTGAATAGCTTCACTTCCCCGGTGAGGCGGACAGACAACGACAAGGTCTCCTCAAAGGCAATAGCAATCCACGCATATCCATATTCAATAAGTGCGGCCGCTATCGAAAACCGCCACGCCGCGGCTATGCGCCCTTCTAGCCCCAGTTGAATGGCGGTAAGGTTTAATGTTCCGGGCGGAATAGTGCCGATGAAGCTGAAGACGAACGCGATTCCAAAGCTGATAATGATTTCCATTTATCGAAGAGCAGCTCTGAACTTTCTATAGTACCTGATGCCCTCACGAAGTGTTAAGAACCGCTCTCCCCTTTTATGATTTTCCATAGCAATATCAAATATATCCATCCAGTGCCTGAGTAAATCGCGGACCGCATCCAGTAAACGAAACTGCGGATCATAAATATGCCCTGGTTCAGCACCGCATCCGTTCAACTCCAGGATCGAGACCTTGCCTTCGAACAAATCCTCTTCGCAGCTGCAGCGCAGGTCGAACCGGCCGAAATAGAATCCTTCGACAGACCGGCTAATGCAATCGAACGCCGCGCATAGTCGGTCATTGATCAGATGGTTTGCATTGATGAACTTCGTTCCGCGGCAATGATTTCCAATTCCGACCAGTTCAACCCTTTGTCCGTGGGGGATGACTTCATCCATTCTTCCCTGATATAGTTCCTTCAGCTGAGTCCACTGAAGTTTTGCGCGGTCTTTTGAAAAGATCAATTCCTTAAGGGTCGACTTGCCATTTCCCTCCAC
>CAZIAG010000400.1:0-4047 GCA_964537375.1 uncultured Roseivirgaceae bacterium | reverse complement strand
ACGACGGCAACCGCCGCTCAACAAATGCCAGCAACGGTACGTTTACCATTTCACCGGGAACGTATTTCGTAGTGAGGAAAGGGGTGACGCCGAAGGTTAAGCCCGCTGACAAGTGGGGAAATATCGTGCTGAACGAATTTGCTGCGCCGCAATCATCACTGGACCGGATATTTATTTCACACAAACCAGTGGACCTTCCACCGGCAAGGGACTACGTTGTCCGGGCCGTCGTCGCGGCTCCTGGAAAAATTGAATCCGTGCAGGTGTTGGCATGGCTTGAAGGCTTTCGACCGGAAGTGGTGGAGATGACACATTTTGGGGCAAATAACTATGAAGTGAAATTGCCCGGAGAGAAGATCAGAGAGGGAACGGTTCGTTATCATATCATTGTAAAGTCAGAGAGCAAGGACTATACGTTTCCATCCGGGCTACAAACGCGTCCCGGCGATTGGGACTTCTTTGATCGCGAACCGTATGTCGCGAACGTAATCTCGGATCAACAGCCGCTCATGCTGTTCAATGCAGCCACCGACGCACAACGGTTGACGCGCCAATGGACGAGAAATTCAGGTTTGGTTCCTTCTTTCGAGCCAGGACGGGCAGCGTTGCACATCAATGTAGAACGACTGTTTACCCGTGATCCGGAGAACCCAAACGGGGAGGCGGTGTACGACTACTCCATGCGTTACCACGTTGGACGCAACATCGGCAGCCGAACCGATGCATTGAGTTCGAAGAAGACCATTGTCTTTCGCGGTAAGTCGCTCACTGGATTATCGATCCCTGTCCAGGTAGCACTTGTTACCGCAGACGGCCATGCTTACGGTGGCATTGTACACCTGGAAACGGAAATGAAAGCGCACGAGCTCCGGATTGAAGACCTTCAAGACGTCGAACTGGTGCTGCTGCCGCGACCATACCCGACTTTTCTGCCTTACTATTTTGAAAATGCCGGCAAATCGTCGTTGGATCTCCGCGACGTTGAAGTGGTCCAGGTTTCCATTGGTCCCGGACTACCCGATGACACCAAAGAAAAACCTCAGGGCATTGCCATTGAGCAGATCTTTTTGAAGTAAGCAAACATAACTGATTAGGAATTTTGAACTAACCCGCATGATGAAACCATTCCGCCTAGCTGCATCTTTTTTCCTGATGATGATGTACGTAAGTCTCTCGTCGACCGTCTTTGGGCAACGAGGAAGCGTACAATTTGATCATGTTGAACCGCCTGTCTGGTGGGTCGGCATGAAACACGATTCTGTCCAGATACTCTTTCACCACGCCAATCATGACATCGCTTCGTACACGGTGAGCCTTGACTACGAAGGTGTGACGCTACGGGAGGTGAGGAAGGTGGAGAACCCGCACTATCTGTTTGTCACGATAAGGGTTGATCGCACAACCAAGCCCGGCCGTGTTCCCATTACGTTTTCCTCCGGAAAACGCAAATTCGTCTACCCGTATGAATTGAAAGAACGCAATACCGCCACCAACCGGGCGCAGGGTTTCAATTCATCAGACGTTATCTACTTGATCATGCCGGATCGGTTTGCCAACGGCGATCCGGGCAACGATGTGATACCGGGCATGTTTGAAGGGGTAGATCGAACCAAAGGTGGAATGAGGCATGGCGGCGACCTGAAAGGGATCACGGACCGGCTGGACTACATCAAAGATCTGGGCTTCACTGCCATCTGGCTGAATTCGGCGCTGGAGAACAATCAGCGCAAGTCGAGCTATCACGGATATGCCATTACGGACCTTTACAACATCGATCGACGCTTCGGTGGAAACGAAGCCTACCTTCAGTTCATTGACAAATGCCACGAAATGGGGCTGAAGGTGATCAAGGATATGGTAATGAACCACATCGGCAATGACCATTGGTTGATGCACGACCCGCCGGAGCAGGACTGGGTTCATCAGTTCCCGGAGTTTACGCGTTCGAATTACCAGTCGGACGTGATCTCCGATCCGTATCGGTCGGAGAGCGATTCTATATTGATGAGTAACGGATGGTTTGACACCACGATGCCGGATGTGAACCAGAGCAATCCGTTGTTTGCCAATTACCTGATCCAGAACACGCTGTGGTGGATTGAATATTCAGGCATTGACGGCATTCGCATGGATACGCATCCTTACCCCGACAAGCACTTTATGGCGCGCTGGGCGAAAGCGGTGCTCACCGAATATCCTGCGTTCAACATTGTCGGCGAAGTCTGGCTTCAGAACAGTATCCCGGCAACGGCGTACTGGCAAAAGGGGATGAGGAACAAAGACGGGTACGACTCAAATCTCCCGTCGGTCACCGACTTTCCGTTTTGTTTTACTATACCCCGGGCGTTAAACGAACCCACCGGTTGGGATACCGGGCTGCGAAAGCTGTATATGTTGCTGGCGCAGGATTTCCTTTACCCGGACGCAAACAATAACGTCACCTTTCTCGACAATCACGACATGACCCGGTTCTTCCGGTTGGTTGGCAATGACCTTAGGAAGCTGAAAATGGGTATTGCCTTCCTCCTCACTACGCGGGGTATTCCCCAGGTCTATTATGGTACGGAGATACTCATGGATGGTGACGGCGGTCATCATCCTGACGTAAGGAAGGATTTCCCGGGGGGATGGCCGGGTGACCCGGTCAATGCGTTCACCCGGGAGGGGAGGACAGACGAGCAGAACGAGGCCTTTGATTATTTGAAGACACTATTAAACTGGCGGAAGGACAAGGAAGTCATTCACCGCGGAAAGCTCACGCACTATATCCCGGAGGATAACATCTACGTGTACTTCCGCCACAATGAGAATGATCGTGTAATGGTAATCATGAATGCAAACTCCGAAGAGAAGACCATCGACATGAAGCGGTTTGGAAGGAATTTGGTGGGGGTGAAAGGAGCGCGGAATGTTGTTACGGGCGCATGGATCTCAGACCTGTCGAGAATGACGATCCCGGCGATGACGGCGGATGTGTTTGAATTGGAGTAGTCCCGGGCCTGCCTGCCGGACGCCTCGAACGTAACGTTTTGGAGAGCACTTGGATCGGGATGCGGGAGGGGCGACAGGCAGCCGGCGTGCGAGAGGCGACAAGGACGCGGGGTTTGGCTAACCCGGGTTCGCTGTATGCGTTTCTGCATACTGGATCCCCCATCCCAATTAGTGTTTCAACAGAGAAAAAGGCGTACATCAAGTGCAACTTAAAGTTGCAGGAAACGTAACCGCAAACGTTTGCGATGAAAAAGATTGCCATTTTGAGGTGCGAAAGCGGCGGCTTCTTGCTAAATTTTACAATGGATTGTGCGGACTGTGAGGATGTCCGGTCGCTGATCCAAACTGATAATCTTAACCCAAACCAAAACCGTATGACAAAATTGTACTTTGCGAAATGCAGGTATTTGACGGTCATGCTAATGTTGATTACGTCTTTGGCGTGGTCACAAGGCAGAACTGTCACTGGACGTGTGACGTCGGAGGAAGATGGTGCCGGAATTCCTGGTGTGAACGTCGTGGAGAAAGGGACGAGTAACGGTACCGCTACGAATGCCGACGGAAGTTACACGATCAATGTAGGGGAGAATGCGACCCTTTTATTTTCCTTTGTGGGGTATACGACGCAGGAGGTCGCTGTCGGGGCCCAAAGCACCATTAATGTCACCCTCGTCCCTGACGTAAGGGCGCTGTCTGAAGTTGTGGTGATCGGCTATGGTGAAGTAAGTCGGGAAGATGCGACCGGCGCCGTGACTTCAGTGACGTCCGAACAATTTAACCGAGGAATCATCTCGTCCCCGGAACAACTCATCCAAGGAAAAACTGCCGGCGTCCAAATCACAACGACGACGGGTAATCCGGGTGCTGGTGTCCAGCTGAGGATTCGGGGGACTAGCTCGATTCGTTCAAACAACAACCCGTTGTTTGTTGTGGACGGGGTACCGTTGAGCGGAGGTACGCAGCCGGCTTCGGCTGACGTCGGCTATGGCTCAGTTCCTGACACGAACCCGCTGAGCTTCCTTAACCCGAATGACATCGAGAGCATTAGCATCCTGA
>CAZIAG010000399.1:0-4047 GCA_964537375.1 uncultured Roseivirgaceae bacterium | reverse complement strand
TCTTTTACCACAACGACGAGCAGAAACGGCTTGCCGAGTACTATAAGAACCGCCTGGAAGAGGAAGGTGCATTTGACGATCCCATCGTGACGGAGATCTCGCCGGCGGCCGAGTTTTACAAGGCCGAAGACTACCACCAGAACTACTACAACCTCAACCGGAACGCGCCTTATTGCAGCTTCGTGATCACCCCGAAACTCGAAAAGTTCAGGAAAGCATTCGGTGAAAAGCTAAAAAATCCCCGATAAGACGTGATATTTTCCAATGAATTGACAAAAATCAGTGAAACTATTCAGCCAAACCTTCGTTATTATAATCGAGTAGAGCAATTCTTCTCATAGGTTTAGGTTTAGGTAACAAAAAAGCTCAGGGACGCTGAGCTTTTTTGCTTTTTATCGGCTGAGCGATTCGTCAGGAATTGACGAGCACTTTCCGTTTCAATGCAGTAATGTCGTAGGCGACTTCCATAATCTTGACGACCTCCCCGCTGCGGTCGCGAATGGGCGAATAGGCGGCCTGTAGCCACACCTCTTCGCCGTTCTTATTGATCAGCCGGAACTCTCCGCGCTTCGCCTGGCCCGCAGCCAGGTCCCGCCACAGATTGCGGTATTCATCCGAATTCCTGACGTCCTTCGGGGCGAGGATACGGTGGTTCTCCCGTGCAATTTCATCCTGCTTATACCCAATGATATCCAGGAAGTTATTGTTGGCCTTCAGAATGTTTCCTTCAATATCATACTCGACCACCGCCAGGGTTTCGTTGATCACCTTCATCGTGCCTTCGAGTTCGGCCTGACCGCGTTGCATCTCCTCCTGGGTAGCCTGGAGTTCTTCCATGTTTTGCCTCATTTCTTCCTCTTGCGCACGCATCTGTTCGGTCATCTCCTGCGACTCTTCAAGCAGACGTTGTGTGCGAGCATTGATCTTGACGGAAGAAATCGTCGAGGCAATGCTTTCCGCGATCTTCTGAACGAACTCCACTTCGTAATCCTTGAAGACGCTGAATCCTGCGACCTCCACGACACCGAATATCTCGTCGTTCACCTTCAACGGCACGATCAGCACACAAGTCGGGTTTGCATCCCCGAGGCCGGAAGTAATGCGAATGTAGTTTTGCGGAACCTCGGTGAGGAAGATGGTGTCTCCCTCCTGCCATGCCTGGCCGGCGAGTCCTTCTCCCTTGTGAATCTTATGGTTGAGGAATTTTTTCTTGTCCCACGCATAACACGCCTTCATCGACATGGTAGGCTCTTCTTCCACCACATCATCGATGATATAAAGGGCGCCCTGGTTTGCCTTCAGGTATTTCACCAGGTTGGCGATGATCTCGTCGGAGAGCTTGACGAGGTCGTTGTTGTTTGTGCGCAGAATCTCTCCAAATTTCGCGAGACCTTCCGTCGCCCAGTTGCGCTTCTTGTCGTCTTCTGCCACTTTCGCCAGGTTGTTTCTCATGTTAATGAGTGCGTTGCCCAGCACGTCGTGTTCGCTAAGCGGCTTAAACTCCGTGTTGTATTTGCCGTTTCCGATATTCTCCGCAAAGGTGGTGGTCGCCTTTAATCCCGTCACGAGATTGTCCATAGCGAGTGCCATATCGCCAATCTCGTCGTTGTTGAATCGCGTGCGCCGCTCTTCATCGAGTTCACCCCTGCCAAGTTTGATAACGATATTCTTCAGGAAGTTGACCGGCTTCGTGATCGAGATCACCAGGTAGAGAGCACTTATAACGGACACGAGCAGGAACACGCCACCCAGGATCAGGGTCAGTATCTTGAGGCTGTTGATCGAATCAATTACCTCGGCGTCGGAGGCGGCGGTGAGTTCATTTTGACGGTCTGCAATCTTGTTGAGGCGTTCGATCAGGCTGTTCGTCAGGGGAATCACCTCGCTCTCCACGGAATTCTCGGCCATGAATTTGACGGTGGGGTCCTCGTAGTTTTCAAAGCTCTGGAGGTTGGCCATGATCGACGAGCGCTGGATGTTCACCAGTTCATCAAACTGCTGGAAGACCGTATCCATGCTCATGCGTTGGCCTTCTTCCCAATTTGCCGCCAATGCTTCGATCTTTTTGCGCAACTCCGGATATTCGGTCTGCTGCAACTTACGAAGCGCGTCTTTGTCCTCGGTGTTCGTCTGAAGATAGACCCAGTTCGTGATCAACATCCGGGAACGCGTCACCAGGAGGATATACTCGTTGATCGCATCTTTTGAAGGCCGATAGTTGTCCCGGGAGCTTTTTACCACGCTGTCGATGGTATTGCTGCTCACAAAAATGATGGACACGACGATGATGAACAGGGCAATCAGCATGACAAAACTGCCCAGAATCTTATTCCCGATCGTCAGACGAAACCTAAATCTCTTCTTTTCTTTTACTTCTTCCATAGCAGGGTTTAGATCAAAATCGCCAAGCTCGTCAGCAAGCTCGACACTTTCAAGTTTTGTTTCGCGGCCGCAGCCTGATTAAGTTCAAAAACGAGTTTTCCCTCCTTGCGAATAAAATTGATGTGGCTGCCCCTGGCACCGGCACCGGTTTCTTCGGTGACGATCAGCACAGGCCCATCCCCAACTTTCGCAATTACCTTTTCGAGATCGGCAGACCGTTCAGCAGGGATAAAAAGAATGTGGCATTTTCGGATCTCCTCCACCGAATTCACCGTCGTCACCACGATCGGGCGGTCACCTACCTTGCGCGTCTCTGAAAGCTCCTTGAGCTCACTCATCAACGGGCATTCACCAAGCACGTGGATCTCGAAATCTCCTTTGTTTAACGCCTCGGGCCAAATCACGTGGCGGGTGAAACTGTAGATATAGATGGAATGGGCCTTGTAGGAAGTCTGTGCGAAGCCAGGCAAGGTCGCCATGACCAACAGCAGGATAGGAAGGACAGACTTTCTCATTGGGGTAATGATACAATTTCTCCGCAATCCCTGCAAAATAAGCCAACCGGCAGGTCAAAATAACATAAAACCGATGATTTTATGACATTGCTCACGTTAAGGCCAATTTTTTGAATACCCGGCGAAGCCGTTAAGAAAAACTTAATTTTGATTATCACAAATTGATAGACCGCGCGGGGAATTCGGTACATTTGTCTAACTCACTGATCCCCACGATGTGTCGCCTCATGGCCTATTTGGGCTCTCCCATTGTCATTGACAAACTCCTTTATCAGCCCAGGAATTCGCTGATCAATCAAAGCGTAAACGCCAAAGAACTCGAGGAACCCCTCAACGGCGACGGCTTTGGCATCGGATGGTATGCCCGCGAAGTAAATAACGAGCCGGTCACCTTCGTGTCCGTTCACCCCGCCTGGAGCAATCGCAACCTGCGCAACCTTGCCCCGAAGATCCGGACTGACTGTTTCGTCGCTCACGTCAGGGCAGCCAGTGTCGGCGAGGTCTCCGAATCGAATTGTCATCCCTTCCAATACAAAAACCTGTTGATGATGCACAATGGCGGAGTGGAACACTTCTCCCGGATCAAGCGAAAGATGCGTGAACCGCTTACGGATGAACTCTACAACTGGATCAAGGGCCAAACGGATTCTGAGCACATCTTCGCGTTCCTTCTCAATCAACTGCTTGCCAGGCATAGCACCATCAACCCGGAGGCCGTCATCGACGCATTCGAAAACACGTTTCGGGCGCTGAAGCAGATGATAATCGACGCAGACATACCGGAGCCGGCCTACCTCAACATGGTCGTCACCAACGGCTTATTTATTGTCGCGACGCGGTTCGTCACTGATCCCAATGAAGAACCCCTCACACTCTACCATTCGGAAGGAAGCCGCTATGTGGTTGAAGACGGCATAACCCGTATGGAAGCCCCTGAAGACGACGATCAAGCCGTGCTCATTGTCTCCGAACGCCTATCGGAAGACCCCACCTGGACAATGATACCACCCAATCATTTCGTGATCGTCGAGAACTCGCTCAACGTGAGAATCCGGCCAATACGGGCGTAAGGCTCAAGGTCAATCCCCTTACGCCGCGCTGACCCGGACGTGTACACACGGATACATTTACTACCTTCGCCCCAAAATTT
>CAZIAG010000398.1:778-4054 GCA_964537375.1 uncultured Roseivirgaceae bacterium | reverse complement strand
TTACTTTTCTTCGATTTCAAACTCTCCGATCGGTTTCTTGATGACGTAATCCGACATGTCTTCCTTAGCCTCCAGCCCCATTCCATATATGACATCGCCTTCCTGTCGAATCGTCACGAACTTGTCAGTGTAAATGAGCTCGTCTTTGGGTTTCCAGAAAAGTTCTTCGGTGTTTAACTGTTCACTCTTTTCGATGTTCTTCACCTCTACCTTGCCACGCGCTCTCCATACATCATCCTCTTTGAAATAGTACGCTTCATTGGCACGCAACGTGGATTCAAGGTTGGCAAATTCGTCGTAAAACTCAAGGTAGAGGCTGTCAGGAAATGACCGATCGCCGTTTTCAAATTCATGAACCTCGCCCGCAATCATCTTGAGTTTCACACGGCCTTCTTCCGTATAGAATGTCTCAACATCCTCGGCGATCCGCAATGGGCCGGAATATTCGACAGGCTCCTGCAACTCACTGCCGTCGCATCCGGGGAGCATCGTCAGAAAAACGAGCAGCGCCGCTAATCGCACAACCGTTCCTACATTCAAAATCTTCATTGGTATCTTGATATCAGTTAAACCGGCGTTTGATAAACCATCGGTCATTAAAGGTTACACCAAAGTATATCTTGAAGTAGTTCTCTTCAAAAACGTTTTTCGAGACCGATCCGCGACGGCCCAGCTTGAACGCGACGTCAACGCTCGAGGTCTTTCCGCCCATCGCGGGAGAACTACCGGCGGGCAGCGAAAAACCAAAATTGATGCCAACATCGCGAACGGGGTCGGGATTAGTGGTAGAACGGAAAGGCAACTGTTCAAATGACAACCCTGCTCGATATTGAATGAGTTTAAAGAAATTGCCCGAGTTTATATCAGGAATAAAATCCCATCCGAGCGACAATCTCCACGACTTACCGAGGTCATCGTTTGTGCCAACCGTGTTGCGGAACGTAGACCAGTCCTGCATTCTACCTTCTGCCGCAAGCGTCCACTTTCCTTCCCGACCGATCGCTACACCAGCAGTGATCGCGTGGGGTATTAAAACCCCGGCTTCATTTGATAAGAGCGTATCGCCATCCAAGACAGCTCCGCCGGCGTTAGTGCGATAAAATCGGTGCCGTTGCTGACCGCTCAAGTCGGCTTCAAAATCATATACAGCGCCAACGCTTAGCCGGTATCGACCCTGCCTGAACAGAGAGTCTTTCGAATACGAGATTCCGGCGGTAAAAGCAAAATCGCGAACATAAAGTTTCTCCTCTATGGAGACCGGGTAGTTGACCGGCTGCTCCGAAGAGATGAGTCGGTTCTCGTAGGTATTCACGACTGAACTGAAGATGTATGCCGCCTTCGCTCCAATTGCAATGTTCTTATGAAGACGAATGCCGTTTGCCCAGTACAATTGTGTAAGTCCGCCTGTTCCTTCCTCCTTTACCGAAATTGAATCATTGGAATTTTGCACGAACCCGATGTACTCGAGCTTGTATCGAAGGTTCGTGTAAGGCATAAGACCGACCGACGTTGTCCACTTATTGAACACGACCGGAAAAGCTGTGACCAGGTAGTTCAGGTTGCCGCCTGCGTTGTGCTCTGATGCCGTGTCCGCTGAAATCGTCCGGATCTCCCCGAGTATTCCGCCTTGGAAAACGGTCAGGCGGTTGTACACCAGCAAAGCCGGATTTTGGTTGTTCAGGAACCAAAACTGCGGCTGAGCGACCCCTGCCCCAGCCGTTCCCTGTGTATTGGCGAGCGCGCTCCCGTAAGCCTCCCCGATAGTGAGATTGGTGAACGGCGACTGGGTTGCTTGCCCCGACGCGTCCTGAAAGAGGGGTAACAGAACCGTCAGTACGAAAAATACTCTCTTAATCAATGGCATTATGCTTCAAGATGCTGTTTAACCCAATCAATACGAGTTCAGGGCTCGCAAATATGGAGGCTTTCAGTTTGTTTTCAAAAAAGGACGTGTCACCACCGCACAAAAGCACCTGCAGATCGTTAAATTCCGCCTCATAGCGCTCAATCATCCCGTGCATTTCTGCTAACAGGCCGTTAATCACACCACTGCGGATGCATGATTCCGTACTGTCACCCACAAGTTGCACGTCGCCGCCTGGGGATATTAACGGCAGGCGGGCCGTGAACGTATGTACCGCCTTGAATCGCATCGTCAACCCCGGTGCGATCGCACCACCCCAATACGTGCCGTTCTGATCCACAAGATCGTAGGTGACGCAAGTACCAGCGTCTATGACGAGGCAATTCCGGCCCGGAAAAAGGTTTCGCGCACCGCATACGCCCGCGAGACGGTCTACACCCAAAGTCTCCGGCGTCTTGTAACGGCTCTGGACGGGCAGCGGCAACGACGTTGAGAGCACCAACTTTCCCCGCGCCCTGACAGCCCAGGAAGCGATCGTTTTAGCGTCTGCTCCCACCGAACTCACGATCACATTGCGTACATCGGCCTGCTCAAGAAAGCCCCGAAGCGCCTCCGTATCAGCGAAGGTGTACTTTTCCACGAGGCTTTCGTTGTCGAAAATCCCTACCTTCGCAGCGCTGTTGCCATGGTCCACGGCTACATTCATACCTCAAAGTTAATGAAGCCGTCTGCATTGGATGCAGGGCAACGAAAAAAGGACTTGCTATGGCCGAAAAAATATTCAGGGTCATTGGCCTGATGTCGGGCACCTCGCTGGATGGGCTTGATATCGCCTACTGCGAATTTACTCCGGGTAAGACCTGGGACTACTCGATTGTCAAAGCTGAGACCTTATCCTACCCTCCGGGTTGGAAAAAGCAGCTGATGCGGGCCCACGAGTTGTCAGGCGAAGAACTCGCGGCGCTTGACACGCGATACGGCGCCTTTCTTGGCGAAGCCTGCAAAGCATTCGTTAAGCGGCATCGTCTCAAGCCGGATTTCATTTCATCTCACGGCCATACCGTCTTCCATCAGCCGGGAAGGGGATTTACTTTACAAATCGGGAACGGAAATGCTATCCATGCCGCGAGTGGCCTCCCCGTTGTTTCGGATTTTCGTACGCTCGATGTCGCGCGCGGAGGCGAAGGAGCTCCTCTGGTTCCGATAGGTGATCGCCTCCTGTTTCACGACTACGACGTATGCCTGAACCTCGGGGGCATTGCCAACATTTCAGCGGAGTATAGAGGTCTTCGCAGGGCGTTCGATGTCTGTTTCTGCAATATGGCATTTAATCACCTCGCGGCGAAAACTGGTAAGACTATGGATAAGAACGGCAAACTTGCCAGCCGCGGTCAGATCAATCACCGGATGGC
>CAZIAG010000398.1:0-768 GCA_964537375.1 uncultured Roseivirgaceae bacterium | reverse complement strand
AACGATTCTACGCGTCTATTGAGCGCGATAGGCCGTCACTCGGGCGTGAGCTCTTCGAAAAGAGGGTGAAACCAATCCTGGACAATGACGCCATACCGCTCGCAGACCGCATGAACACTTGCGTGGAGTCTGCCGCATCGGAAATCGTTAACGCCATTAGGTCAATCTCCTCAGGGCCGCGCGTTCTCTGTACAGGTGGAGGAACGTTCAACTCATTCCTGCTAACGCGAATGCTTGAGTATGCCGGTGATGACGCTACATTGATCGTTGCAGACGACGACGTCGTTGCGTTTAAGGAAGCACTCATATTTGCGTTTCTGGGTGTACTCCGCCTTCGCGGCGAACTAAACGTTTTGAAAAGTGTTACGGGTGCCTCCGTGGACAGTTGCAGTGGCGTGCTGATCGGTTTCTAACGACGTTTTGATTTTTTGCGATACCTATGATGAAAAAATTGTTAGAACAGTTTGAGAACCGGCGACCTGAGATCGTGTTCGAATGGAAAGATCCGGAAACAGAAGCAGAGGGCTGGGTTGTCATCAACTCTCTTCGAGGTGGTGCCGCGGGAGGTGGTACGCGTATGCGACGCGGCCTTGACAAACGCGAGGTGGAATCCCTGGCAAAAACCATGGAGGTGAAATTCACCGTTTCAGGACCACCTATTGGGGGCGCAAAGTCGGGTATCAATTTCGATCCAAACGATCCCAGGAAGGCCGGCGTATTGCATCGTTGGTATTCCGCGGTGATGCCGCTGTTGAAGTATTATTACTG
>CAZIAG010000397.1:0-4055 GCA_964537375.1 uncultured Roseivirgaceae bacterium | reverse complement strand
TAGAAACTCCCCCTTCAGGGGGCCGGGGGGCGTCCACTACAAATGAAGAACACACCACGAAACTGACTCCGCCCTACAACAATTTGACGCTGCCATCGTCATTCATGGACTCTTCCTTCCAACAAATCCTTCCTTCCCTTGCAGAAATCCAATCGCTCGCCTGATGTTCCTCTCGACACTCGCCTCTGTCTTCAGCGAAGCGATGTAACGGATAATCTCCTGCCGTGTTGAAGGGGGAAGAGCTTCGAACACTTTCTTTGCTTTGGGATTTCGCTTCAATGCTGACACTAGCTTCGGATGCGGAGTGATTGTCCTTGGCGCGGGATCGAATTCAACCGTTACTTCGATCATCTCGCCGATTCTCTCCGGAGACTTTTTCAACATTCGGGTGTTGATGTAGAGCCGCCATTCACCCTGGTACCGGACGAGGGTTTGGCGATAGTCGTTGCCGTTGACCGTCCCTTTGATCGGGATGGGACCTTTGTCTTTTCCCGCCTGCGCAAAGATCTTTTTCAATATTCGTTCCGGCACAAAAACGAATGGATTGATACCGATCATTTGGAGGCGGGCTTTGAAACGAGAGCGTTGGGATTGGGTCATCGTGGAGTCGGCTTCGTACAAAGTTAGTCGAAGTCATGGGTGTTCGGTGAATTTCTTGATCATGAATTGCAAGGCAGGTAAGTCTCCGAACCAACAACTATCAGCCCGTTTCTGATCAGTGTCCTTTGAAGGGCCACGTCGGGAAGGCAACCGGAATCGATTTCGGCATCAGGATAGCGACGCGATTGTCAACAAAAGAGCGAATCCACCCTACTGAACGTGACGGGATTCTTCCTATCTTTGCGGCCCGTTTGCACCCCCCGCCACAGTGAAAAAGATCCTTGCGCGTTATGCATCCCTGCCTTTGGTAATACTCCTGCTGTGTGCAGACGCGCTGACCACCATAGCCCAGGATGCTTACCTCATGCGCATCTTCCAAAGCGGCCAGTATGACATCCTTCTCGACTCTCTTGTAAATCGGGAGCAAGCCGAGTGCGACCGCTTCTTTTACCAGGCGACCCGCCAGGAGAATTTTGAGGACTGCGATTATGTTGTATTGAACCGAATACGGGCGACGGTCTTTCACGAACGACATGAACCGCTGCGCGCCATCGAATCTATTGATGAGGCCAATCATTTTAACAGTAGATGTCCTTCCGACGAAGAAGAAGTGAGGCTGGGCTTGCTTTCGGGAATGATATTTCGTTCACAAGGGAAAGCCGAATATGCACTCGAACATTTTCTGAAGGCGATTCGCACTGACGAAAAACTGCCACCTTCGACGACGACGTTTGAGCTTCACCACTTCGCCGCGCTTCTTCATTACCATTCCGGCAACACCTCCGAATGTATTCGGCTTTTGGAACGCGCCATTCGGTTATACGATGACCACCCGGACTTTCGGTTTACGGCGGAACAAGAACGCAACGTGATGAGTACGTTTAATACCATTGCGTTGGCGTACCGTGATGCCGGTGAATACGAGAAGGCGATCGCACATTTTGCCCGCGCCAGGAAAAAAGCTGTCGCGCTTGGCGATCGGTTCTGGGTCGGCCTGACCCATGGCAATACAGGCACCGTCTACAAGCGGATGGCGCAGTACGATTCGGCGATCTATCACTTGCAAATTGACGTGTTACTTAGCAAGACACATCGCCAATGGCAGAGCCTGGTGAACAGCTATCTCTCCCTGGCCGAGATAGCGGAGAAACAATCTGATCGCAGAACGGCAAACGCGTACTACGACAGTATCGGCGCCCTGTTGGAACGCCACCCGGCTTTGTATGCGCTGGACTATCTTAAGAAGCAGTCGGAGATAAATTATCGCCGCGGCGACTACAAGGCATCAGCCACTTACTACAGAAAGTTTCTTGCCAAAAAGGATTCACTCGACCGCCTGGAGGTCGCCAAAAATCTTCGCCTGCTGCAGTCACAATACGAGTTCGATTCGAAGCTTGCTGAACTTACCGTCATGCGAAAGGACAATCAGCTTAAGGAGAAGGAGCTCGTCGTGCAGCGCGGACTTTTGTTTGGTTCGGTGTCGACCATGCTGTTGCTTTCCCTACTCATCTACATGGTTGGACGTCGCTACAACCAGAAGCGGCGTGTTGCCAGGATGCTCGAGCAACAGATCAGCGAACGCACCCGTGAGCTGACGGCACTCAACGAGGAGTTGGATACATTTCTATACAGGGCGTCGCACGACTTCAGGGGACCACTGGCGACCCTGATTGGCCTCAATCGGGTAGGGGAACTTACCCTCCGCGACCCGGAAGCTATTGAACTTATGGCGAAGGTCGGCGAGGTAGCCACCGTCATGGACCGGATGCTCGACAAGATCGCGGCCATACACATCATCAACCGGGAGGAGTTGAATTTGCAGGTCGTTGACCTTCATGCGGTCTGTGATGAAATCCTCTTACGTCTTAAACCGCGTTTGGGAGAAGCCAGCATGGTCAATGAAGTTCCGCGTAACCTTTTGCTGGTTACGGACGAAAAGCTTTTGGGTATTGCGTTGGAGAACGTGGTGGAGAACGCGCTGAAGTTTCGCAGGTACGACGGACTTCACACCGTATCTGTTTCTGCCGGTGTTGCCGGCAACGAGACGACGATCGTGGTGTCCGATACCGGGAAGGGAATTGCACCGCAGTTCTATGGTCGAATTTTTCTTCCCTTTGTCCGCGCCGATCGTGAGAAGGGCAATGGGCTTGGTTTGTTTCTCGCCCGGAAGTGCGTGGAGAAACTTGGGGGTAAGGTTTCATTCACTTCCGAAGTCGGGGTGGGTTCTGTGTTTACTATTGTTGTCCCCTTAGTTGAAATCGAACGCACGGTGAAGATGCATACGGAGGTCATTTCGTGAGAACGCCACTATATCACAACAACGGCGATAACAACCGCGCGATCCGCTCGAGCAATTGTTTCCACAGCGACCGCCGTTCCCATATGGCCGGATCTATTTGCCGCGCGTCACGCAGGTCATCCTCAAACCGCTTCGTTAGTTGATTGCTGATTGCCTCGTCATAGAGAATGGCGTTTACCTCGAAGTTCATTTCAAAACTCCGGTAGTCCATATTGGCACTCCCGACGATAGCGATCCGGTCATCGATGACGATCGTCTTAGCATGGATGAAACCCTTGGTGTATTGGAATATTTGCACACCAGCCTTCAGCAACTCGGTGTAATATGACCTGGCAGCGGCATTGACCAGCGTGGAGTCCGATCGATGTGGAACCAACAAACGCACCGTTACGCCGCTGAGCGATGCCACCTTCAATGTATCCATCACGCTTTCGCCGGGAATAAAGTAGGGCGTGGTGATGAGGATCTTTTTCTGCGCGATGTGCATCGCCTTCAGCAGCGAAAGCATGATCGTCGATGTGGGAGAGTCGGGCCCACTGGCGGCAATCTGCACGGGAACATTGTGCGAGTGACGAACGATTCCCTGGAAGTGGTCCGGTTCGGCGACTAATTTTTGACCAGATGCAAAGTTCCAATCGCAAAGGAAGAGGTACTGAAGATAATGAACACCCGGACCATGGATCAGCAGATGGGTGTCTCTCCAGTAAAGCGGGGAACCCGGTCCGTTGATATAACGGTCACTGACGTTGATCCCGCCCGTAAGTCCGATTTTCCCGTCGACGATGACGATCTTTCGGTGATTGCGATAGTTCAATCGGTTGGCGAGCAGGAGAACGCGCACTCGGTTGAAAGGATAGACTTCGACGCCGGCGTCTTTCAATTCCCGCACGAACTTCCGTCGGAGACTTCCGCTGCCGAATGCGTCGTAGATAAACCGCACTTTCACTCCCTGTCGGGCTTTTTCAATGAGGACGTTCTTGACCTCCGTCCCGATGCCGTCTTCTTCAAAAATGTAATACTGGATGTGAATGTGGTGCCTGGCTCTTTTAAGGACATCCAGCAGCACGGGAAACTTCTCTTCGCCGATTGTGAGTACGTCCACTTTGTTTCCGATGGAGAGAGGACTCCAGCTGTCGCGAACCAGCAAACGTACCAG
>CAZIAG010000396.1:0-4072 GCA_964537375.1 uncultured Roseivirgaceae bacterium | reverse complement strand
GCACGCGACGAAAGTGTGGCCGTCGGAGTATGTTGAACGCACGATCGGGAATGTGATAAGCCGTGTACCGGTTCGGTTCTTTTGTTTCGGCGGAGGCGACAAGGAAATTACTTTCTTCACGAACCTTGCCAAAAAATTTCCCGGGCATTGTTCGGTGGTGGCCGGGCAATTAAAGATACGCCAGGAAATTGCACTGATGAAAAAGCTGGACCTCATGGTGTGTGTGGATACATCCAATATGCACCTCGCCGCACTGGCCGGTGTTCCGTTGCTTTCCATTTGGGGAGGCACGCATCCAGACGTGGGATTTGGTCCGTTCGGAAACGGAGAAGAAAGTATTGTGCAAATTAGTCGCGAGGAGCTTCCGTGCCGACCGTGTTCCGTGTACGGTCGTAAAGATTGTTACATCGGGGGATACCCGTGCCTTACGCGCATCACACCGGAGTTGATCGCGGAAAAAATACTGGAGAGAACAAAAGCATATGTCCAATAACAAGATCGATGCCGTCATTTTCGACCTCGGCGGCGTACTCATCGACTGGAATCCACGTTACTTATACCGAAAGATCTTTGACGACGAAGACAAGATCACCTGGTTCCTGGAGAACATCTGCACTACCGATTGGAACGATCAGCAGGATGCAGGCCGCTCATTCGAACAGGCGACCAGGGAACTTGTAGCCCGTCACCCCGAATGGGAAGAAGCCATCACCGCATGGTACGGCCGTTGGCAGGAAACCATCGGAGGACCGATTCACGATACGGTAGAGATACTTCGGCGGCTTCGCGATTCAAACGGACATCGTCTCTATGCGCTGACGAACTGGTCGGCGGAGACCTTTCCGTGGGCGCTTGATAACTTCGAGTTCCTGCATTGGTTCCAGGGTATCGTAGTATCGGGTGTGGAGAAAACGCGGAAACCGTTTCCGGAGATTTATCAGATTCTCTTCAAACGGTACGATGTTGTCCCTCAACGCGCCTTGTTCATCGACGACAATCTCAAGAATATCCACGGTGCCCGGGAGGTCGGGCTGAACGCGATCCACTTTACTCATCCCGAAGACCTGGAACAACAACTGGCTCAGTTTGGGGTATTGGCCTGAGGCGAAAATTTTTTGCCCGCGAGCGCAACCTTTTCCTTGCGAATTGGTAAATACCATATTGTATATTGAAACGGCCTTCGCCTTATTATTAACTATGATTCGAAATTTCCTTACCATCGCGGTGCGAAACTTCCTTCGTCAACGCCTGTATTCGTTTATCAACGTCATTGGTCTGGCCTCCGGGCTGATGTGTACACTTTTTATCTACCTGTGGGTACACGATGAAGTGAGCAAGGACAAGTTCCACAAGGACGCTGACCACATATTTCAGGTGATCGCCAACCTCGAGATCCAGGAGGGCGAAATCCTCACGTGGACAAATACTCCCGGCCCGCTCGCAGAGGAGGTTCTCCGTGTGATTCCCGAGATTGAAATGGCCGTAAGGGTTCAGGAGGCCGGGGAGCTGCTGATCGCGAGTGAAGGAAACGATGGCTTCATGGAGTCGGGGTATCAGGCCGACCCGGGGTTCTTTCAGCTCTTCAGCTTTGAAATCCTGGAAGGACGCCCGGCCACGGATACGTTGGATGTTTCGTCGATCTCAATTTCACAGCGCCTGGCCTCCAGGCTGTTCGGTACCGAGTCAGCCGTTGGAAAGACCGTGCGTGTGAATAACCGCACCGACTTCACGGTCGCGGCGGTCTTCGCCAACCCGGGAAATGAGTCGTCACTGCAGTTCGACTACGTATTGCCATACGAGATCTACAAAAGAAATCGGGGACGGGGCTATAACTGGGGTAATTTTGATCACCCCGCCTATGCGAAATTGTATGACCCCAGTCAGGCTGAACAGGCCATGGCGAAGATCAACGAGCGTATCAAGGTGATCGCGGATGGCGATGAGACTGCGAAATTTTATCTCCAGCCGTTCACGGAAGCCTATTTGTACGGTCAGTTTGAAAATGGTCTGCCGGTAGGAGGAAGGATTCGTTATGTGAAGATATTCTCCGTTGTTGCCGTGTTCATCACCGTGATTGCCTGCATCAATTTTATGAACATGGCGACGGCGCGTGCGTCGATGCGGGCGAAAGAGGTCGGCGTGCGGAAAGTAGTTGGCGCGCAACGGCGCTCGCTTATCACGCAATTTATCGGCGAATCGACATTGATCAGTCTTTTCGCTATGGTAATTGCGCTGGCCGGTGTCTATCTCCTCTTGCCGATGTTCAATTCATTGGTGTCCAAAGATATTTCATTAAACCTGTCCGATCCCGTCTTCCTCGGGGTGGTTGTCGCAATCGTGCTGATCACGGGCTTGCTGGCGGGGAGTTATCCTGCGTTCTATTTGTCGTCGTATCAGCCGGCTCACGTACTGAAAGGAGGCGCGCACCGATTGGTGAGTGGCACCGTACTGAGGAGGGGACTCGTCTCATTCCAATTCTTCCTTACGGTAATCCTCATTGCGTCGTCGCTGGTCGTGTATAAGCAGATCAGTTACATCATGAACAAGGATCTCGGTTATGATCGCGAGTCGGTCCTGACGTTCCGCCTGAGAGGTCAGCTCTGGGACAACTATGAGACGTTAAAAAATGAACTGCTTTCATCTTCAGCCGTCCGCTATGTGTCGCGTGCGGATAACAGCCTGGTCTCTGTACAAAACCAGAACGCCTCGGTATCCTGGCCGGGGAAGTCTGATGAGTCGACGGTCTTTTTCAGAACCGTCATCGCCGGATATGATTTCCCCGAGACGATGGGACTGGAGTTGGTGGATGGCAGGTTTTTCAGTGAAGAGTTTAACGACACCACTACGTTTCTGGTGACGGAAAGAGCAGTCGAACTGATGGGATTGGCTGATCCGGTTGGAACCGAGATCAGTCAATGGGGATGGAGCGGACCAATTATCGGGGTGATCAAGGATTTTCACGGACGTTCGATGCATGAGAACATGGATCCGTTCATCATTATGCAAAAGACGGATTGGGCCGGCCATGTGTTTGTGAGGTTCGAAGGTTCGCGCGCCAGCGAGGCGATCGAACATGTTGCCAGCGTGTACAACAAGTATCTCCCCGAGTACCCCTTCACATACAGTTTCGTCGACGACGACTTTGCAAAGCTCTACCGAAGCGAACAGGTTACCGGGTCGCTTGCACTGGGCTTTACAATGATGGCGATCATTATTTCCGCTCTCGGGCTCCTCGGACTCGCCGCGTACACGACGGAACGACGCAAAAAGGAGATTAGCATCCGTAAGACATTGGGTGCTTCCGTCATGGGAATCGTTTCGATGATTTCGCAGGATTTTGCAAAGCTCAGCCTGATCGCTGCAGTGCTGGGTTGTCCTGTCGCGTATTACTTCATGGACGACTTCCTCCAAGGTTACGCATACCGAACGACGTTGTCGTGGGACGTATTCTTGATCACAACGGGTGCTGTCATCCTGATCTCACTTTTGACGGTGATTTTCCAGGTGACAAAGGCGGCCGTGGCGAACCCGGCGGATGCGCTTAGGAATGAATGACAAGTTTCCAGGACTCGAGTCTCAAGAACCAAATTCCAAGGCTCAGGGTCCAAGACTATTACCATGAACACAGAATTCTTGGGATTTGAAGACCGAGAATGTCTCCGCGTTGAGTTCACTCTCTATTCTCATCCCAACGGGCAGCACGAGCAGACGCCGCTCATCGTGCGGACTTTTATTTGTGACGAAAATTTTTACTGCTCACTCAAGCCGCCCGGTGATAGAGAATGCTCTCGAAACATAGACGCAATGATCACCATGCCGGTATGAACAAAACCCTGGGACGTGGTACCCTTGGGCCCTGGGATTTGAAATTTGGGCCTCCTTGACTCGGTGGATTGGGAACTGTCAACCGGTTATACGGCATTCGTGCCCCGCGGGTTGTGAAACAACGTCAAAAATCAGCGCCAAAGTTTGCAAGTCTCGAGTGTTTCTCGAGCTTTTCTCGAGAGTTTCTCGAGAGTTTCTCGAGCGAATCTCGAGCGATACTCGAGCGATATTCGAGCGATACTCGAGC
>CAZIAG010000395.1:0-4074 GCA_964537375.1 uncultured Roseivirgaceae bacterium | reverse complement strand
GGGACTGGGCCTTTTTGGCAAAACGAAATGTGTGATGGTTTACGTACGTCGTTTCGCGGATAAAGAGCGCATCGTACTGGATCAGTTCACCGAAGTCGTTCTTGTCGATCAGTTCGACGTTAAAACCCGCCTGGTCGCCCGCCTTGATAAATTTTTGTATCGCTTTCTTGTCCGACGGAGGGTTTTGTTCTTCCGGGTTTACCAGGATTGCAAGGTCGTATTTCTTCTTATCGGGTTTTACGTCGCGTTTTCGCTGCAGGTATTTCTCCACCGCCATGCGCAAGAGCGGCTTGTCTTCCTCCGGCACTTCGCCGAGACTGAGTGGCTTAATGCTTTGCAATACCCATTTTGTCTTTTTTGAAAATGTGGCGACAAGCGACGGTGCCTGTATGTACTGGAAAAGTTGACGCGCCAGCTTGTTAAGATGTTCCTGCTGGGTGATCCCAAAGTAGATATCGAATTCGACCTTGTCGCGGATTTCATTCCTGAACGACGTTTGAATGAGTTCGTCAAAATCCTGTGAATCTTCCCGCAGGATCGAAGGAAATCTCAGGTCTTGTATGGTACTGATGCCCGGCAGCACTTTATGTCTCCGCGCCTCGGCCAGCAGCGAAACGTAATACCCCTGGCTTTGGTACTGATAGGATTTACAAAGGTTGATGATCTTGAGCCCTTTTGTTCGCTGGTAGGATTCGTTGGAAATGTACCTTGCCGGCGTGATCACTTCCACGTCGTACAAGTTAAACTGCCAATGATCGGGGTTTTCAACGATGATGAGCTTTTGCATACAACGCGGACCAACAAGCGCCGCCTCGGAAAAAGTGAATGTTATTTTTTTGGTTCTATAATGAGCAGGTTCGCATCATAGGTTACGATGCCCAGCATGATACTATTGATCAGCCGTACAAAACTCACAGGATAAACCTGTTCCGTGCCCAACGGATTGGGTTGGATCGGATCAGCAATGTAAACGCAGTCTTTCTCTTCGTCGTATCCGGTGATTACCACAAAATGACCAGCGGGTTCACCTTTGATACTGTCGTAAATGTTGAATTGGGGAATCTCGCGGGCACTGCCATACAAGTAGGTAGCGCTCAATCCCGTCAGGATCGGGATCGACTGGCGCAGGTAACCCTTGATCAATGTATCGTTAAGCTCAGCCCAATGAACTTCGCCGCCGCTTTCAATGAATCGGATGTACGCCTCAGACGCCGCAACCAATTTGCGCTTCCTGTGTTTGAAGGCCATCTGCTGTCGGAGAAATCCAACAATCTCCCGGGCAGGATTATTAAACCAGGTCGGGTCAAATACATTCAGGTTGTAGCTGTAGATGTGGGCACGGTAACCTCGTTTCAACGCATGGCTGCCCAACATGACCGCCAGGGTACCCCCAGAACGCAATTGTTTCACCTCCTTGATCACTTCCTTCAAGCTGATCGGATCGTCATAGTACTGATAAAGGGCATGCAGGCAAGTCGGCCCGCAGGTGACCTCATCCGGCTGTACTTGAATATCGAATTGCAGGGTTTTCATTCAGGCGGACCACGGCCACAAATAGCTAAGTCCGGAGGTACGTTAGTAGGATAATAATAGAGTGGTGGATTCCTGTTTGGCCTATTGTCTGAGGAAGAAGGTCTGCGCAGAATGCGGTAATCCACGACCCGGCAACGCCCTCCTTTTTCTTTTCCCCCAAAGGCATAGGTCTAATAATTAAAGATAGCCGTAAATTGACAGCCTTACAATCATGACCAATACAAAAATCGTTTTACCCGTTCCCCAAAAAAAATCATCGCGCAATGAAAAAGACACTGGTAAGTCTTTTGGTGATTATCGCGTTTTCCGGGTCAGCCCTGGCAACATGGGGTCCAACCGGTCACCGGGTTACTGGCCACATCGCGGAAATGTACCTCACCAAAAAGGCCCGTAAGGCCATCAACCGGTTGCTGGCAGGTGAATCCCTGGCCATGGCAAGCAACTGGATGGATGAGGTACGATCTGACCGGACATTTGATCACATGACCGACTGGCATTGGGTGGCGATCCCTTATGGTTCCACTTATGACCAGACAACCTTAAATCCCAAAGGAGACATTATTGCTACACTGGAGCGGGTTGTGGCAGAGCTGAAAAGCGGGACACTAGGCGAAGCGGAACAGGCGGAGCGAATCCGTATACTGGTCCACCTCGTCGGTGACATCCATCAACCTTTGCATGTCGGCGGTCGCGACGACCGGGGAGGTAATGATGTAAAGGTGAAGTGGTTCGGCTCAGCCAGTAACCTGCACCGGGTTTGGGATAGCGAAATGATCGACGGGACCAGGCTAAGCTACACGGAAATGGCAAACTCACTCCGGACTCCGGGCAAAGAAGAAATCAAGAACTGGCAGCACTCCTCCGTCCGCGACTGGGCACGGGAAAGCCAATCGTTTGAAAAGCAGGTGTACGACATCGGGGAAGGTCGTCTTGGCTATGAGTATAACTACAAATACCTGCCCATCGTCAGGGAGCGATTGCTCATGGCAGGTGTGCGAATAGCTGGTATCCTGAATGATATCTATGGCTGACCGTATGTTGGGCAGTAGCAAATAAGTTCCGCCAGTTGAAAACTCTTTCAACTCCCGAATCGGCGACTTAGTTAATCATTCCGTCCGGTGAACCTGGCACTTGCAACGGCACCATCGGGGAACACTTTATGAGAACCCTAGATATCCTTTCCCTCTTTCATCAGGGATAGCGTCCTCCCGAACTGGTCAATTTCTTCAGCTCCGTTTGCAATGCCAGGCAGGCTAATGAGTTCCAACGCTTTTGACTGAAGAGAGATCGCCCGGTCCTTCTGACCAACCTTATAAAGATAAGATGCATAAATATTCAGGGAAGAGGGATACACGTACTTAAAGTAATCCGTGTCTCGTTCGGCAATAGAGACCGAACGGTCCATCCACCTGATGCCGGATTCAAGAACGTCCTTTTCGGGTTGCAGCGACAAAAGCGTCTTGCATATCCCGTTGACAATTCGGATGAACTGGATGGATTCGGTAAAACGATACGAGGCAAGCATTCTTTCCCGATCTGTTTCGGTCTTGTTCGCGAGAGACTGTTCGAGTTCTTTGGAAACTTCATCGAAAACCGTCTTGTCCCTCCGGTTCAAGGTGCTATCGGCAATCGTCATCAGCTTGCCGTCGAGATAAAGCTTCGCAACCTCGATATACTTTGTGTATTGTCTTGTCTGAAAATAATATGAAAGCCTCCACATTTCGTCGGACTCATCGTGGTATTCGGTAAGCTTTCGTCGCTGGTTCCACTTGAGTATTTCACCCAACAGGGCTTCACTCCGCGTCGATATGGCTTTCGAAAGGGTATTTTGTTGCGCCAGCGAAATGTAATTATCAAGTTCTTCGTCGTCGCTGATCAGCTGAAATTTTTCCTGATGATCAATCAGCAAGGAAAGGGCATTTCCGATTTGAAGGCTGCGCACATCGAAAGCACCGTTCTCGGCGATAAGCTGCAACGTCTTCAACGACGTTTGTTGCGCAGAATTTAGCATCGCACAATACTCGTCCAGCAGCTCGGAATTGTCCTGTCTCAGTTTCGTGCGTTTGCGTATGTAGGAATACAAAAACGTAGTGTCTGCCCTTCCGGTAAGATATACGCTATCCATCTGCAATAGGGTAACAGGTGCTTCTTTTTCGGATAACGCATTGGAAAGTTCATTCATCATTCGATGAACCGGCGTATAACCGTTCGCTCTGTATATCAAGGTGCCGTCCCCGTTGACAAACAAGTAGGTCGGATAAGAAAAGACATTATACCTTTTCGCCAGGGAAATGCCGATCCCCTTCTCGGCATTTAGCTTGACGTTGATAAAATTCTTGTTCATCATTCCAGCGAGACGTTCATCGGTGAACACTTCCTTGTCCATCCGCTTGCACGGTCCGCACCAGTCTGTATAGACGTCGACAAAGATCAGTTGATCTCTGGATCTCGCCTCAGCCAGGAGGTCCTCCCAGTTTTCATTTTGCCTGAACGCAACGCCCTGGGCTAACACGTCTGCGCAAAGACCTGTCCCGGCGATTA
>CAZIAG010000394.1:1844-4080 GCA_964537375.1 uncultured Roseivirgaceae bacterium | reverse complement strand
CGTATGAAGCGGGGCTTGACCTGAAATTCTTCGAAGGTCGCCTGGGCGCTGCATTTACACTCTATAAGCAGATAAACCACAACCAGATCCTGGAACTCGATGTATCGGGAACCAGTGGTTCTTCGTCGGCGGTGATCAACGCCGGACAGATCGAAAACAAGGGCGTTGAACTGAGCCTGACCGGAACTCCGGTGAAGACCGGCAAATTCAGCTGGGATCTCATGTTCAACGTAGCACGCAACCGTAATATGCTGGTAGAACTCTACCCCGGTGTCACATCTTACCAGCACGGCAGCACGACTTATTCGTCAGTCACCAGTTACTTGATCTCATATGAGGGCAAGGCGTTTGGAAGTCTGGTCGGACAAGCCTATCAGCGTGATGAAGCTACGGGCAAGGTGTTGCTCGACAACAACAACATGCCGATGTACACTGACGCCACCCATGATTTCGGAACGATCCTTCCGGACTTCACTGGTGGTTTGATGACGATGTTCCGTTACGGACAGCTCGAGCTTTCGGCGATGATCGACTATCAAATTGGCGGGCAGTTCTTCAGCCGTTCGAAGATGCTTGCGGTGCGCACTGGTCTTGATCCGATCACGGTGGAGACCAATGACAATGGCATGAACGTTCGTGATGATGTCGCGGAAGGTGGTGGCATGAAGATCGAAGGTATTTCCGCCTCAACCGGCGAGCCTGTCACCGCATATGTTGATCCTCAAACGTACTGGGGTGTCGTCGGCCGTCGTGTCTACGAGGAGTGGCTGTATGACGCTACGTACGTCAAGCTTCGCGAGGTACGTATCGGCTACACGTTCCTGAAGGCAAACCTGGAGGCGTTACCGTTCCAGCGTGTCAGTGTAGCATTTGTCGCGCGGAATCCGTTGATGATCCACCAGAAGGCACCGGAAGGGCTAGATCCTTCGGAACTTTCCACGGGAAGCCAGATGATGGGTTGGTATGAATCAGGCCAGCTCAACACCGTGCGGTCGTATGGTGTGAATCTTAATTTGACCTTCTAACGACGAAAGCCATGAAAAAAACATACATTCTGCTATCCTTCCTCTTTGTGGTTGCTTCGTGCAACAATTTTGATGAGGATATCAACAAGAATCCAAACCTGCCAAGCGATGCTTCCGGCGCACAGCTGTTGGCCAGCGCGATGGTCTCGTTGCCCGGCCTGAGCTCGGCGCCGCAGGGAGAATTCCTGGCACAGTACCTGGCCGAAACGCAATATGTAACGGCTTCACTCTATCCACAGAGTAGCACCAGCTTCTATGGTTGGTACCAGGGGCCGCTGATGGACATCCAGACCGTTCTTAACACTTCAACAAGTGCCAATGAACTGATCGTCGCGAAGGTGTTGAAGGCGTATTACTTCTGGAACGTGACCGATCGGTGGGGCGATGTTCCGTACACGGAGGCCCTCAGAGGTGCGGAAGATTTCACACCAGCGTACGATACTCAGGAGTCAATCTACAATGCGCTCTTCGCATTGCTTAAGGAAGCCAACGACATGGCACCGGAACCGACGCTCCAGGGTGATATCGTTTATGGCGGAGATATGACGAAGTGGAAAAAGCTCGCCAACACGATCCGCCTGCTGATGGCGCTCAGGCTGTCGAACGTCGACCCGCAACGCGGAGAGACCGAGTTTAACGATGCTCTGGCGGATGGTGTTTTCGGCAGCAACAGCGACAATCTCGTTTACCGGCACCTGCCGGATGCAAACCACCAGAACTACTGGTACGGCCAGGTGGTGGTTCAGGCACGCGAGTGGTGGGCACTCACGGAAGGACTGGTGGACAAGATGTTGCCCGTGGACGATCCCCGCTTGCCCGTCTATGGCCAGCCGAACCGTACTGATGGATTATACGTTGGTCAGCTCTATGGCGACACTGAGAATTTCGACACGGAAATGTACTCCCTGCTCGGCACTGCAATCTTCGCTCAAGATGCACCGGTATACCTGGTAACGTATGCCCAGGTGCGGTTCGCCTTGGCGGAGGCAGCCAAACTTGGTTGGATTGGCGGTGGCGACGCTACAGCAAAACAGCACTACGATGCGGCCATCACAGCGTCAATTGAGCAATGGACCGGTTCCACCGACGGTGCTTCCGATCTTATTGCCGCACCGGGAGTCGTCTATGATCCGGCCAACGCCATTAAACAGATTGCTACGCAACGCTGGATACATCTCTTCATGCATGGTTATGAAGCATGGGCAGAGTGG
>CAZIAG010000394.1:0-1834 GCA_964537375.1 uncultured Roseivirgaceae bacterium | reverse complement strand
TTCCCCGGCGTTTGCTGTACATCGAGTCGGAACAATTCAACAACACCGAAAACTACAACGCCGCCATTCAACGTCAGTTCCAGGGCAATGAAAGTCTCTACGGACGAGTGTGGTGGGACAAGCCTTAGTGCTTTATCAAATGAAGGGTTAGTTATGCGGGGCCGCTAACGCGGCCCCGTTTTTTTTTTGTTCACCGAACGCGGCCGGGAAGACCGATCGCGGTCACCTGTTTGTCGTTATGGGTAGAACTGATTTCCGAGATACATTGCCTCCACGAGCTAAATCTTAAAATAAGCCAATTTTGCACACGGAGCGCTAAGCTCGCTATGGCGCACAAAGGCGTTTGGTTCAGCGTTATTCGATCCGTTAATTGGAACGGAGACACCGCGAAACGTTGGAACTTGGAACACGGAGCGCGAAGCACTATATTCAATGTCCCGAAGAAACGATCATGAAACACACGCTTTCCATTATCGCTGTTGTCCTATTGGCGGCCTGTGGCGGGCCGGAGACACGCACCATCGGTTCCATCGAACGAATAGACCCTGCACTGGATGCAATCATCGACGCCGAAGCGGTTGTCGAGATCCTCGGCGAGGGCTACAACTGGAGTGAAGGTCCGGTTTGGGTTGAAAGTGAGAAGATGTTGCTCTTTTCTGACGTGCCGGCCAATACCGTTTTTCAATGGAAGGAAGGCAGGGGCGTTTCTGTTTACCTGCAACCCTCCGGCTATACCCGTAGCGAACCGTCGCAGAGCCGCGAGCCGGGTTCCAACGGATTGTTACTCGACGCGGAAGGCAACCTCATCCTTTGCCAACACGGGGATCGCCGAATGGCGAGGATGGATGCGCCGCTCGCCGATCCCATGCCAGTCTTTGTTACCGTCGCCGATCGCTACGAGGGAAAACGGTTTAACAGCCCGAACGACGCGGTACTCAGTTCCGTTGGAGACCTTTACTTCACTGATCCACCCTATGGACTACCGCAACAGGAACGCGACTCCACACGAGAACTCGATGTTCAAGGCGTTTACAAGGTTTCCCCTTCCGGCCAGGTTACCCTGCTCGTCGATTCGATCTCCCGCCCGAACGGCGTCGCACTTATGCCGGACGAGCATACATTGATCATCGCCAACTCCGACCCTTCCAAACCGGTGTGGTATGCGTACGATATTGACGGAGATTCGCTCACCAACGGACGGATCTTCTTCGATGCAGCCAACGATAAAGCGGAAAAAGGATTGCCTGACGGATTGAAGATCGACCGCGAGGGAAACGTCTTCGCTTCGGGGCCCGGCGGTATCTGGATCTTCGATAAGGGAGGCAAGGTTTTGGGGCGAATCAAGTTGCCCGAGGCGACTTCCAACTGCGCGCTCGCGGATGACGATCGAACCTTGTATATCACCTGCGACCAATATTTGCTGCGTGTAAAAATGCGCCCATGAGTGAAGGGTTCCTGACCGAGGCCGTGGGTATCGTGGGGGCGGTGGCGATCCTTCTCGCGTATGGACTGAACAGCTACGGAAAAATCACTCCCAACTCCTGGTGGTTTGTCTTGTTAAATATGCTGGGTGCCGGATCTCTTATCGTCTATTCGTTGGTAAAGGAGGCGTGGTCGAATGTATTCATCAACGTAGTGTGGGTAGTCATTGCCATCGGCACGGCCGTGCGCGTCCTGCGGCGAAAAAATGACGTCTAGTTCTTGCCGCGTTTTTCTATGGGCAGATCCGCGTTTTTCCACGCCGTAATTCCTCCTTCGAGATTGTAGACCTCTCGAAACCCCAGTTGTTTCATCAACGCAAGGGTCTCCCCACTCCTTCCACCACCTGCGCAAT
>CAZIAG010000393.1:0-4108 GCA_964537375.1 uncultured Roseivirgaceae bacterium | reverse complement strand
ATTTATTTCGGCATCTCCGTTGTGGATGACCTTCAGGTCGGCTTCGATCTTCGGCTCATCGATGATCTCCTCTCCGTGGGTGTCGATAATGAAGATCGGGAGATTGGACGATTCGAGGGTCTGGGCTACGCTGAATTCAGAGACAACGGTGACAGCGGCACCAAGGAAGAAAAACAGCAGAAAGCGCATTCATAAATTTACGTTGAAAATGGAATGGATACAAGGCGGGATTGAATGCGGTGAGACCATCGCGATTCGTCAGCCTCACGGTGAGACCTCGGTCAAATTCCTGGGCGTCGGGCTTTTTCGCCGCAAAGCTGCGGAGAAGGGAAGTCCCTTGCGCGTTGCCCGACTTTTTTAATTTGAAACTCCGAAAAACCGAATGGACTCATCGCCCTTGTAGGTTACGTCAAACGCATACTTAATGAAAAATCCTACGATAGTCGCCACAACGCCACCGACAAATAGTAGAATGCCGTTCGGATTGTTCGCTTTCGTATGTCAACGAGTCTAACGAGTCCGATGGCCGATGCCACAACCAGAAAGGGAATCGTCTCCTTTAACAAGACTCCGTCGAAATAAGATACCGATTCAACCTGGTATGCCCGCAACAGCCCGTTCCCATCCGGGTACCATTTTCCCATTGCTCCCATTTTGAGAAATTTTCTCGGATGGGCCTGAAAAAGTACTGCAACCGCATTGCAGAATCCCGGCCATGGAACCAAGGCTCACAGCCCACACCTTCCCTGGGGCCTTGTTCCTTGGGACCTTGGAATTTGACCCTTGGGATTGGGCCCTTGAAATTTGTAACCTTCGGCCTTCCAAAAAGCCCCTTGCATAAACCCCGCCCGGACTGTTAATTGCGGGGATTAATAAAACGCTGGGACACTTGGTAAGCTGGTATAGGGAATTTGGAGTAACGGAAATCGTATTCGCGGGGGCATTTCTGGTGTTCTACGGCCTCTATCTTTTTCGGATCATCCATATCGCCCAGCGACTAAACACACCCTTCGCCACTGTCTTCATCAAGCTGCTCATCCGCACCATCTATTTCGGGCTCATCCTCGTGGCCCTGCTTGGACCGTCGTTCGGTGGTGCACAGCAACAGGTCAAGTCCGTCGGGAAGGACATCATGATTTGCGTCGACCTCTCCAAGTCCATGGACGCGTTTGATATCCAGCCAACCCGCCTCGAAAAGGTGAAACACGAAATGAAGCGGATCGTGTCGGCATTTCACTCCGACCGGATCGGAGTTATCATCTTCGGCAACGAAGCCTTCATGCAATGCCCCCTCACCTACGACCGCAACGCACTCAACCTTTTTATCGAGTCGATGAACACAAGCCTCATCCCGGTTGGCGGAACGGATTTTGGTCCCCCGTTGCGTATGGCGCTGAAAAAACTGCAGGAAGACGACTCAGGTCCGCGCGAGACAAAATCGAAGATCATCGTACTCATCAGCGACGGTGAGGACTTCGGGGAAGACACCGACGACATTGTCAACGAAATCGACAAGAACGACATCTCTCTTTTCACCTTGGGCGTCGGTACCGAACGCGGCGGCAACATATACGCCGGCAATGGACTTAAGAAAGACCGCAACGGCGTACCTGTGCTCACAAAACTTGACCCTGAGGGACTAAAATCGCTGGCCGGCAAGACCGACGGCCAATATTTCGAGATCAACGACTCGCGCAACGACGTGGCCCGTATGATCAGCGCCATCTCCCGTATAGAGGGTGAAGTCCGCGACACGCGTTATGTGGACGTCACGGCGAACAAGTACTTCTGGTTTCTCGTGGCTGCCGCGGCCCTGTTTGCCCTCGACGTATTGTTGAACATCAGAACCATCAGGATATGAAAATCGCGCTGCTCATCCTGCTTTCGGTATTGACCACGGATCCATTAAAGATTCGCAAGATCAACCAGGCAAAGAAGGAAGCACGGGAAGCCTTTCAGTCGGGCGATTACCAGACAGCGGCAGAAAAGTTTTCTTACCTGATCGATTCGATGAAGGTCAAAGAAGATGAATTGATTCTCAACCGTGCACATGCCCGCTTTCTGCTGAAAGACACGGCTAATGCCATGCTGGATTACCAGGCCGCCCTCGCCAGCACCGACAAGGTGATTGCGTCGAAAGCCGGCAGCCAACTGGGCGTAATTATGAACCGACAGGGAAAGGCGGAGGCCGCACTCGACTACTTCAAACAGGCGCTAAAGGCGGACCCGGCCAACGAAATGGCGCGGTACAATTACGAAATGCTAAAAAAGGCCCTCGAAAAGAAAAGGCAGGAAGAGGAGAAAAAGAAGCAGGAACAACAGCAACAACAACAGAAGCAACAACCACAGGAACCGTCTGAATTCGCCAAACGTTTAAAAGCACAGGCCGATCGATTAGTCGCCGAGCGAAGGTATGGCGAGGCATACGCCCTGATGATGGACGGGCTGAAGCAAGACGAGACCGTCGCATATTATCAACAATACATCGACCGGATCAAGACCGTCGCCGATATTAACAAATGACACCCATGAAAGGTAAGATCATCTTCGTCCTGGTACTGTTTATCGCACCGTCGACGGGATTCTCGCAGTCGGCGGAAGCCTCCTTCCATATTGCGTCCAACCAGTACATTCACGGCAAGATGGATCAGGCGCGAATGACACTGGACGCGGCGCTGGCACGGTATCCCAACGACAAGAAACTGCGCGAACTGCGGGACCAGATAAAGGAAGAACAACAACAGAATCAACCCGAAAACCAGGAGCAGCAGGAACAACAGAACAACGAGAAACAGGAAGGAGAAAGCAAGGAAAAGGACGAGCAGGGAAAGGACGAACAAAGCGAGAACAGCGATAAAGAGGAACAAAACAAAGAAGGAGAAGAGAAAGAGGGCGACCAGGAGGAGAAGGAGGCCGACCAGCAGCAACAGGAAGAAAAGGCCGGAGAAAAAGAGAAGAACGACGAAAAGAAAAAGGGCGATCCCAACCTCGACATGAACAAACTCCGGGATATGAAGATCCCCGAGGAAAAGGCCCGTATGATCCTCGAAGCCATGAGGATGCAAGAAAAGCAATACCTGCAGCAAAACCGACGTAAGGGCACACAGCCAAAAGACCGCTCAAAGCCCGATTGGTAGTCCCTACCACACACAGATTTTTGTATTTTTGCCGCGGTTCAAACGATTGAAATATTTTTACCCATGAAAGAAGTCTTTGTCATCTCCGCAGTGCGGACACCCATTGGAAGTTTTGGGGGTAGCCTCGCCTCACTCACTGCCGTACAGCTCGGTTCTATCGCCGTCAGGGCCGCCCTCGAACGCGCCGGTGTTGATCCGAAGGCGGTCCAGGAGGTGTTTATGGGTAACGTTGTTTCGGCCGGACTGGGCCAGGCGCCTGCAACGCAAATCGCCGCGGGAGCAGGGCTCGGTTTCGAAGTGCCTTGCACGCTGGTGAACAAGGTCTGCGCCTCAGGGATGAAAGCGGTTATGTTTGGCGCTCAATCGATCATGCTGGGCCAGAACGATGTGGTGGTTGCCGGCGGAACGGAGAGCATGAGCAACATCCCCTATTACCTGATGAAGGCGCGGACGGGATACAAGTTCGGCAATGGCGAACTTATCGACGGCCTCTCCCATGATGGACTTACCGACGCATACAACCACTGCGCTATGGGCGTTTGCGCCGACAACACGGCAAAGGAAATGAGCATCAGCCGCGAGGAACAGGACCAATACGCGATCAACTCTTATAAGCGATCCGCAGCAGCCTGGTCGGGAGGTAAATTCAAGGATGAAGTGGTGCCCGTAGAAATAAAAGACCGAAAAGGAAACATCACCATCTTCGCCGAAGACGAAGAATACAAGAACGTCAACTTCGACAAGATCCCCAACCTGAAGCCGGTGTTCACGAAAGACGGCACGGTCACCGCCGCGAACGCATCGACGCTGAACGACGGGGCCTCTGCATTGGTGTTGGTAAGCGCGGAAAAAGCAAAGGAACTCGGTCTCAAGCCCATTGCCAAAATACGCGGTTTCGCTGACGCGGCACAGGAACCGATGTGGTTCACCACCACGCCCGCACTCGCTATTCCGAAAGCGATGAAGCATGC
>CAZIAG010000392.1:0-4113 GCA_964537375.1 uncultured Roseivirgaceae bacterium | reverse complement strand
GAACACGCTTTCAAGCCGGGCGTGAACGAGAACTTGCCCCAGGAGAAATCTGCCCAGGATAAAGAGGAGTGCCGTTAAGAATCCACCGGTCATTGACGTTTCCCAACTGACACTGGCCTCGGGCAAATATCGAAAGAGAATGGTGAACCACGAGGTAACTACGATCACCTCAAAAAGGAAACTTAATACACGGATCACCCCGATAGCGATCCCGGGCAGAATCGATTGAAGATAGTCGAGCGAAATACCTAGTGAAGTATCCACCAACAATGAGACGCCGAACAGCAATCCGGTGAACAAGAGGAATGTGGCCTGTGTAACCCTCGCTCTAGAGTGATAATTCCATCGAAGATTGCGCTTGGTACGAATGTTCCAGATCTTTTGAATCGAAAACTTTATCACCGACAGCAACGTCGTCGACACAAAAAGGAAGAAGATCGTTCCCCCGATCGTTATCCAGATATTGCTCTCGAGGGATATGAAGTTCTGGACGATATCCTCAACGTGCCTTGCCGTTTCGATGCCGAACGTTGAGGCGATCGCCTGGAACACGTGGTTGTTTACAGTCCGGGTAGCCGAATAAAGGCCAAATAGGCTCACCAGCAGCACCAGGATCGGCGAAAGGGAAAAGGTAGCGAAAAACGCCGTCGATGATGAAAGGATCAGGGGGTGCTTGTTCCGAAGCAATGCAAAGCTTTTCTTCAGGGCCGCTATGAAGACATTTACTCCGGCGACCATATTTGACGGGTTATCGGGTGATCTCGATAAAGAATCGTACCTATAAGCGGGCGGGCACCGAACTTTTTTGCACATGGTGTGCCGTTTGAGATGTACTTGACCAGCGTTATATTCGTTATTTATTTCCCATGAACAATCATCATTCCATTATTTCGAAGGCCAGATTTTTTGTCCTCTGCCTGCTTATTGTCGCTGCAACGACCAGTTGCCGTGAAGACGATCCTGCCCCCCCTAATTCAACGAATCGGGCCATCAACGGCTGGATACTTGACGAGATGCAGTTTTGGTATTTGTGGAATACGGAGATCCCTGCCAACCCTGACAAGGACCTGGACCCGCCGGCCTTTTTTGCGTCGCTTCTGTATCATGAGGATCGATTTTCCTGGATCGAAGATGACTACGAAGAGCTGATCAACAGCCTTCAGGGCATCAACATGGAGGCCGGTTATGAATTTGTCTTGTACCGTGAGAGCGAAACGAACAATAACGTGATCGCGCAGGTTCTGTATATTAAGCCGGGTTCGCCCGCCGCTTCCACTGACTTGAAACGTGGCGATATCATTACGCACGTTAACAACCAACAGCTAACACTGGCTAATTACCAGAGCATAATCGGCCAACTGAGTGAAAACCACACGATCCGGTATAGACCTCTGGATTTGTCGGGTGATGACCCGATCTTCAGGGAGGAGAAAACCCTTTCCTTAACGGTGGTTGAATTTGCCGAGAACCCGAATTTCCTGAGTGAGGTCTACACCGTCGGTGACAGGAAAATCGGCTATTACGTCTATAACTTCTTTGCTACCGGTACGACTGCCGCCCCTGAGGTGTATGCCCAGGAAATGGACGCTGTGTTTGCCGACTTCAAAGCCCAGGGGATCACTGACCTGATCCTGGACTTACGGTTTAACAATGGCGGCTCCGAATCCGCTGCCCGTGATCTCGCCAGTTACATTGCCATTGGTGTCGACGAAAATACGGTCTTCGCGCGGCGCGAATACAACGACCTGGTTGAGGCGGCCATCCTGAATGACCCGCAACTCGGCGAAGATTTCCTCGTTACCGAGTATGCCGTCAAGGCGAACAACATCGGTAATCTTCTAACCGGTGGTCGTGTGTATGTTTTGACCAGCAGCAGGACCGCTTCGGCCAGCGAACTGGTCATCAATTCACTGAAGCCCTTCATGGATGTCTTTCTCATCGGCGATGTTACGTATGGTAAGAACGTGGGTTCAATTTCACTCCAGGATACACAAAACCCCTCGAACGACTGGGGCATGCAACCTATTGTTGTGAAGGTGTACAATAGTCTTAATCAATCTGACTACAGCAATGGATTTATCCCCAACCTGGAGAACCTGGACAACAACCTGATCATTTACCCGCTTGGAGATATGAATGAAACCATGTTAAACCAGGCGATCACACATATCACCGGCGCCGGAACAACGGGAAGGATCGGCCCCGTTGAGAGTGCTGGAAGGCGAGAGGCATTGGGCCATTCCCTCGATTATAAGCCGCGGAGTGGTGAACTCATCATTGACCGACGCGTTCCAGACTTGCTTCGGGTGGAGCGGTAGAGTTTTCTTTTTAAATTGGGTGTTGGGCCAGACTCAACATTTTTCCAGGGTACACTCGCTGCCTTCCGATTCTATTTCAATGGTACTGTGTTGAACGTTGAAGTGTTCGAGGCGATGTCGGATTTCATCCTTGATCTTCTCGGCTTCCTGGGCAGTTTGATCTTTACCGATTACTGCGTGTAACGTCATCACATTGTATTGCCCGTCCATCGTCCATGCGTGAAAATCGTGGACATCCTTTACTCCCGCAACGGAAAGGATTTCTTTCCGGACGACGTCTTCGTCAATATTGGCAGGTTTGGCCTGCAGAAATATCCGAAAGGTTGCCTTCATATTGCGGTAGACATTGTACAAGATGTACAACGAGATTACTATTGAAAGGAGGGGGTCAAGCTCGGGCACGTTGGCAAACATCATCACGATGCTACCGATAAGTACGGCAACCCAACCGAGCACATCCTCCAAAAAGTGCAGAGAAACCACCTTTTCATTAATACTGCTTCCACGGCGAAGGCGGAGCATACCGATCACGTTCACGGCAATGCCAATGATGGCGAGGACCAGCATTCCTTTCGAATCTGGCTGTACGGGGTTGAACAATCGTGAACCCGCTTCATACACGACCAAGAGCGAGCCAGCCGTAAGGATCATCGCATTTATGAATGCGCCTAATAAGGAGAACCGACGATATCCATAACTGAAATCTTCGTCTCGCTTGCCCCTTGCCTTTTTCTGAAAATACCAGGCAAAACCGAGCGAAAGGCTGTCGCCAAGGTCATGGATCGCGTCTGACAGGATGGCGACGCTGTTTGTGTATATTCCTCCTATGATCTCAATGGCCGAAAAGGCCGTGTTCAGCCAGAAGACTGTCCGGATGTTCGCCGTGCCGTCATCCTGGCCAACATGGTGGTGGTGATGATGATGGTCGTCGTGGTGCATCTGCTTCAAACGATGAACAAAGGTAACGCCAAACCTTTTGCAATAGGGTTGCATTTGGGGGATTTATACACGGTCGGATCAAAAACGGGAATGATATTTTGTCTCTTCCTGGGAAACACCGAAGCATGAAAGAACACAGCGATACGATAGAAAACCTCAGTAAAAAGGAAGCGATCGACAAAATACGAAAGATTGCCGAAGATACGCGCATCTGTATGTTCACGACGAAGCTGGAGCACATACCGCTTGAGAGCCGACCCATGTCAACACTTCGGGTTGATGATGAAGGTAATATCTGGTTCTTCAGCGATGATATCAGCAATAAGAATTTTCAAATTGAACAGGATGCCCGAGTCCAGCTGTTTTATGGCAACCCCTCGAAAATTGAATTCATGACGATCTATGGTCACGCCATGATCACGAAGGACAGAGACAAAATCAACAACCTTTGGCATCCGATGGCCAAAGCGTGGTTCACGGATAAGGATGATCCATCGTTGTCCCTTATCATGGTTATGCCGACCTACGCATACTATTGGGACACGCGACAGAATAAGATGATCTCGTTCCTGAAGATTATTGGATCGATGGCTGGAAAAAAGACTGACGAAGACGGGGTAGAAGGACGTCTCGACGTTTAGCTTTATCTATGCCGGATGCTCGGCAAGCGACCAATAGTTCACGATGCGAAGTATTGTCTCCTTCAGATGGTTAAACGTGTGACCCTTTACAAAAAAGCCCTGGCAACATAGGTTGTAAGCCTGCCTGACATGCGTGGGATTTGACGTCGTTGTGAGAAACAGAGGCTGTAAAGTGAACTGTGTCAAAGACGGAAAAATCACCAACTTTGACAAAC
>CAZIAG010000391.1:236-4124 GCA_964537375.1 uncultured Roseivirgaceae bacterium | reverse complement strand
CGTGGTAGCAGCACGCAAGTCGAGATTCGGGTTTCGGGTGGTGAACGCCCACATGTCGTCCTTGACACCGCTGGACTTCCCGTCGGCAGCGATCTCGTATGGTCCGAGGTTCGGGTTATACGGAAGTCCGTCGGTAATCGACGCTGCATCTCCAAGGTGATGGTAATTGTCCAGTACCGAGTTGGACAGCGTCTGCGTCATGTGTCCGACGATCTCGGCCTGTGCCACGAGGTTCAGCGCTCCGTGTTCAATAAACTGCAGGATGTCGGGCTTTCCGTCGGGTCGGTGCAGTTCAACATAGCGCTGTTCCTGGCTGACGAAAGTTTGGTCGCGCATCGGTTTGAAATACTCCCACGTATTGACAAAGTTCTGCACCACGTTGATATTGGAGCCCGTCTCGATGTCAAAATCTCCTGCGTCGAAAAATCCACCCACGTTCAATCCCGGTATCCGTTCGAGCGCCTTGTACTTTGTGTCGGTAGATGGTCCCTGCCAATGAAGATCAAAATGATCTGTGTTGGGTGGTGCCTGCAGGTAACCTTCCTTAAAAGGCTCACCATGCCATACGCGGTATGCCTCGCTGACGAACATATGATTCATGTGGATCGGAATCCAGATGTCGCTGGTAGCATCGGTGATCTTGTCGTATACGTCATTCGCGATAATGAAATTGTTCGTTTTGGTGTCGCCGTACCGGATATAATAGATACCCGGCTTCGTGGCAGAAGAAAAGTCGAACTTTACGTAGTGGTACTTAAAATAATCACCCCACGGTTCGATTTTGCCGTTGAATACTTCCAATGATTTGCCGTCGTCGGTAATCTCGTAAAGCGAAGCACTGGCCAGTGGTTTATCCATTTTGTCAAGTTCAATCACGGCAACTTTCGGTTGAGCGGGCGTATAGCCCACTTGTGAGAAGCCGATGTTAGGCTGTCTGATCCAGCCGTCGATGGCATTCGGTTCAACGGTCCAGGTCAGCACCTTACCCGTCTTTCCCGCGGGGAGTAAACTCCTGACGACGAACCAGCCGTTTTGTGCCAGTACTCGTCCGTCGAACAACATCAGATCCGCGTCCGGGGAAACTATCTTCACCACACGCGACGGGTCGTCCGGCGCCATCAGCAGTGTCCGCCCTGTTTCAAGCGGAAGTGGTTCAATAAACGTTCCTGTCCCCCGGTCATCAAACGTCTTGTATCCTTTGAACTGCTTCGGCTTTTCGGTGAGAGGCTTGGTCGTCGTGTTGCCAACGACATAGCGGGGAAAACGCTGGTAGCGTCCATCCATTATATAAGCTTTTCCCCAATATTGGGAAGGCAGGAACTCGAGATTAAATCCGGCTTTGCCTTCAAGTGCTTGAGGAACGGGGGTATCGAGGTACACGGCGATCTCTACCCCTTTTCCTTTAGCCGTGACTACCACTCGGGATTCGAAATTGTAGTCTTTGTATGTCAGCATGGCCTCGATCGAGTTAGTCTCCCGATCGATCCTTCGGTAGGGTATTTCCGGAACAAGGTCCCATTGTTCCGGAGTGTGCGAAAGCCTGACAGCACCTCCCTGGGCAGTCCTCACCCCATGGTGGATCAGTTCGATACCGGCGTTCTTTTCGTCATTGAACCCGCCTGTAAAAAGATTACTGTAGACGAGAACGTTGACACCTTGTTTTTCAAAATACTCAAGATCGTTGAGCTTTAGCTCCTGAGACCAGGCGTCGATCGATAATGTCGCGAATAAGGCAAGGATTAGAAACAGTGTTGGTCTTCTCATGGTTAATTAGGTTACTGTCGGACACCTGGTTGTCGATGTGAAACTAAGACAAAGGAAAGTCAAATGCTACCGATCGGGTGTTCGGAACTGCCCGGTGCCTGACAAAGCGATAGGAAAGATCCCGTTGTTGATGTTGCGCATCTCAACCGTGGCACGGAATGTTCATACACATCTTTCTGATGCCCGTCAGAATTTCCAGGTGGTCTTATAGTCTCGTGAGAGAGGTTGATTGGTTAGTAATGCCCGCAACATCTCCACCGGTATCGGTCCGTTTTGGAGAATGGCATCGTGGAATTCTCTGTCTTTCATCTTGCCGGCATCAACGAGTTCCTTGCGCAGCGCGTAAAATTGTTTCGCGCCGATCATGTAGGCGATCTGGTACAGGGGACCGTATCCTCCCATAAATGACCGGCGCACTTCGGCAGCAGCATTGGCACGTTCGTGGCCAACTCTATCCACAAGAAAGTCGATACATTCCTGTGGCGTCCATTTATTCATATGGTAATTCAGCGAAAAGATGATCCGTGCGCAGCGGTGCATCCGCCAAAACAACATACCAACCTTGTCTTCGGGCGATTTAGGAAAATTCTTATCCCACAATACCATTTCCCAATACACGGCATTCCCTTCAACCCAAAATGGCGTATAGAACAAGCGTCGTTGGGTGTTATAACGGTCTCTCATATAGCCCTGGAGATGATGACCCGGGATCAGTTCATGAAAGACGACGGCTCGGGAGAAGTGTCGGTTGTTGCCCCGCAGACTCATCATCTTGTCTTCGTGGTTCATGGTAGACGTAGGATAAGCAATCAAAACATCCGCTCCTCCGAGGAAAAACGGCGCGTAACGTTGCCGTTCCGCACTCAACATTTTCATTCGCCAATCTTCATCAGCCAGCGCCGGAACAGTTACAAGGTCATGTTCACGCAGGAAGTCGACCGCCTCTTTGGCAAGGAACCGGACCAACTCCGGCTGTTTTCCCTCTGAAACGTAATTCTCCTTAACCTTCTCCAGCGCTTTCTTCCAATCCTTACCAAAACCCATTTCCGCTGACGCTTTCAACATTTCCTTTTCGCACCAGGCAAACTCACGATTGGCAATGTCAACCAGCTCTTCCGGCGAATAGGGTATGAACTCCGCACGCAAGCCCCGGATAATCTCGTCGTTACCGATCGGATTCCCGGTGATACCGCTGCCATCGTCTTCGCCTGACGTTTTCCATTTCTTCAGGAATCTGATGTAATCGCCAAAGGCAGAATCCATCTCCGCATAAGGAGCGCTTGTCCACCAGGTGAATTGCGGATCATATTCATTGTAAAATGAGAAAAGCTCATTCATCGCCCTGCGGTAGCTCTCGACCGTCGACACTGCCTTTGCTGAAAGTCTTTCTGTGTACCGAGGTTGCTTCTCGACCAGCCTTTGTCCATCAGCTATCTGCTTCGCGATATTATCAAAGGTTTCCGCCGTCTTCCGTCCATCCAACTGAGTACCTGCTCTCCGTTCTTGCACGAGAGTCATTATCTCATCCGCGAACGGAACAGTTGCCCGAACTTCATTGAACTCTGCTTTACGGCGTTGCAAATCATTGGCATCCTTTTCAATTCGGTTGCGGAGCAGAACATAGTCGACCTTCCCGTCCTGACTCATCTCATCGAATGGAAGCGTCTGAAGATGTTTCAGCCAATCACGGTATAAAACTTCAAAGCGATCGTAGTATTCATCGGATTCCTTGATTTCGTACTTGTGGTTAATGCTTTCCACGTCGGCCCGGTACTGGTCGATGATATCCCGCATTTCGCTCAGGCCAGTGAACTGGGCCTCGCATACAACGACAAAAGCACCAAAAAAGAAAAAGAAGGCGATGGTTCTCGGGAATGAAGGTTTCATGTATTTGCAGCAATAGATATCGGCAAGATAGCCGGTTTTGCGAATTGAAACGACAGAATGTAGATAGCCGGCGAGTTTTCGTACCCCGGACAGGAACGCTCAGGGAGTTAGATCAGGGTTGATACTTTATCGTATTTTTTCCCTCCCTCAACTCGATTCGCTTCTCCTTCCACAAGAAATAGCCCTGCGTTCCTTTTGGCAATTCTACCTCGCCCTCAAGGCCCCTCTCGCTGGCCT
>CAZIAG010000391.1:0-226 GCA_964537375.1 uncultured Roseivirgaceae bacterium | reverse complement strand
GATGTGGCATCTCACCCGAAATTTCTCTTATCTCTCCCAGGTGTGGCGTCACCTTGATCCTTGTAAAGCCAGGGGAATCGCTGTCGATACCGAGAACGATTCGGAAGAACTCAATATTGGGACTCGAGCCCCACGCGTGGCAGTCGGACCGAGCGCGAGTCACGTCCGATATCTCAGCCCAGGTGGTGAGCCCCATGTTGATGTTCTCGCGCCATACGTCCAGCCA
>CAZIAG010000390.1:0-4135 GCA_964537375.1 uncultured Roseivirgaceae bacterium | reverse complement strand
CATGCTTTGCTTGAAGCGGTCAGCGGCCGCCGGAGAGAAGTAATTCGTGTGCGGGTCGTACGCTTCAGTAATTGTATTCATATACATACTGAAGATGTCCTGCGCATTAACGTCACGCGTGTAGGTCTTGATAAGTCGCTGGTATCGCTCGGTTAATGTCTTTTCGATCTCCGGCTGGGTTTTGCCTGCAAGTTTCAGGTTGAGGGCCTGCGACTTGATGATCTTACGCCACAACTCATTCAGCTCCTCTTCCGTACGGCACCACGGCTCCTTTTCCCGGTTCGTTTCATAATACTCATCCACCGTGTAATCGAACTCCTGTTTCACCAGCGTATTGATGACATAGTCCATCCGCTGGTCAAACCGCTTGCGAAACACGGCGTAGATATCATAGGCGACGTCGACATTCTCGGCTCGGGTGAAATCATCGATTTTAAAGCGGTATTGCTCGAAAGCCTTGAGGTCAGATTCGAGGAAGTATGCTTTGCTGTTGTCAAGCGCCTGTATGTACGAATCCAGTATGACGGACGACAGTGAATCGTTGAGTGAAATTCCCCGGTAATGATTACTGTCGAGGATATAGGCGATGATTCGGGCCTCCTTGCCGTACACCGGCTTTGGACGGATTTGGGTGGAATCACCTGGATTGGGGTAAGCGATCAGGGCAACAAACGCGCTGATCAAAAAAAAGATCAATCTCTTCATACGGCACGATAATACCAGTTCAAACGAAAAAGAAACCCGCCGGGTTGTTGTCTCAAATAACAACCTTGCCCGCGCAAAGATTCACACAGCAATATTGATACCGGCTATTTTACTTCCTCGTCAACTTCCGCCAAAAACTTTTGTGCCTGTGTTACATCGCCAAATTCATAAAATTTCGACGTTCCGTTCGAAGATTTAATCTCAATCTTCACGAGCGCAATATCCCGCTTGAAGCTGTGCTCGCCTTTCTTGAAGTCTTCCTCTTCCATCGTCGAAATCTTGAAGGCCGTTGCCCTCACAGACTTACAGTAGATACATTCGTAGTGCTTAATCAGTTCACCTGGCGTATCGAGGGTCGGTTTCCGCGTTACTTCTTCGCGCACAACCTTAAGCGTATAGAATCCGCAATTCCCACACTGAAGGGCTTGCAGATGACCCTGATATTTTTCGACCAGTACATCCTTCGTCTGCTCGTCGATCCAAACATCGTAGTCGATCGAGAACACCTCTTCCTCGGCGCGCATTCCTTCGTCAAGATGCACGTCTTCCTCATGCTCAGCAAGCAAGCGCATTTTGTTGCCGGTCTTCGGATTGACCCGCGGCATGTATCTCCATTTGCGAAGCATTTTATCCACCCGGCTTGGATAGTAATACTCCAGGATAAGGAAGGCGATGTAACCTACGAGAGTACCTCCTGCCACAGAGATAAAGAGACGAACATAAAACCAGATTCCCATCTGGTCGAGCTTGTCCATCCCGTAACGGTTTATCAACAAGGCACAGCCAATAGCGATCATGATCCATACCCATTCAAGGGTTTTGATCTGGCGGCGACTGATGTAGTCGTACTTGCCCTTGTATGATTTAATGCTGGCAATCCGGATGTTGTGGACAATATAATACAAGACAGCGCCCGCAAACATAGCCATGGCACCTATCAGCATTGCGTCATGCCATGTCTTGAGAAAAGGGCTGGGTTCGAGATTTTCCATATCTTTGGTTAAATGAGATTTTAAAGATAAAAATTAAAACGAATTTACCGCCGGCTGAATTGTTATGAAGCAGTCGTTCTTCAAAATACTGGCCCGTCTCAATAAACTGATCTTACCTCGGCTCAGCAGAAAGGATATTACGCAACTGACAAAGGTGGAAAAAGCGATCGTTGCCTACCGCTATTGGGTGACGAAGAACGCCTTGGGTTGATCAGTGTTAAATACCTGATAAACAGAATTTTATAAGCAAAGAGTTACGATGGCGTTTACGGTCCCACGGAATGCATTTCCGCCGACTCCTCTGTCTCCTCGCGGTCGAGGTATTCCATGTGCTTCGGATCGAAAAACCTTCTTAGCAGAATGTTGATCGGTACAAGAGCAGCGATCATCAGCGGGAAAAGCAACCCGAAGTCCGACGCCTTAAGGAGCCACAGCACCACGAAGCACGCCAGCTGAAGCAACGTGAACAGGTGAATCCATTTGTGAGGTACGTGGCGCGTGTAATGCGTTTTCGGATAGAGCTTCGGATCGGTGACCCAAAGCATGAGGCGGTCGAAGAACTGGTTGCCGCCAAGCGAATTGAATCCCATGAACAAGAACAGGCCGAACAACACAGCCATCGGGATGTAGCCGACCAAAGGAAGGAAGAACAACGACGCGCCGATCAGGACGTGGATGAGCAGACCCGAAAGTCTGTTCTCCCTCACACCGGCAATGATTTCCTTGCGTACACCACCCTGTTGAACCACCTTATAAGTGGCCAGGCTCTTGACGTGATTAAGCGAGTGCACAGTTGCCGCAACGATCCACGGAAGGGCAAAAAGGCTTGCGCCGAGGACCAGCAATCCAACGATCGCCAGGTCTAGGTGATATCCCCCGCCCTTCTTCAGGCGATAATCGGGTGAGTTTACCAAACGGGTTGTGATATTCTGATCCAAAAACAAAAGAATCGTACAGAGCAGAGCCTGACCAATGGCTCCGAATATCACCCAGGTCGGAGCTTCGAAAATGTCGACCAACCAGGGGCGACCGGTGGTTGTAGCAATCGTATCCGGCACGGTGGGCGTACTCAATTGCACGTCCGGAAACTTAAGTGCAAACAAGGTCATCAGCACAATCGCCAGCGCCGGGCCGAAATCGCTGATGAAGTTGCGCATCCCGTGACGCAGGTAAGGCGTGTTGGTTATGTTCTTGAACCACCGGCAGAGCATATACGTACCGAGGGCCAGGATCAGCGTCAGAAAGGCACTCGAAAGACCGTACCCTTCATCGCCAAATGCGTTTACGGTGTCCGTTACGGCTTCAACGATGAAGATCACCGAAATGAGCGCGGCAAAGATCTCGTCAGTGAACCGGGTAAAGTATCGCATCAATGCGCTGGCATCTGTGAAGGCACAGATCAACATGAAAATACCCGACCAGATGCCAACCCAGGCGTACGTCGCCAGGAACGGGATATCGTACTGCTGGCATTGCATGTAAAGCAATCCTGTGAAAATGGTTATCGGTCCCGTTCCACCAAGTATCGTCAATGGCTGGCCGGAGGTCAGGGCAAAGAATACGCCACCAACCGCCGTGATCACCAACATCTCACTAATACCAATTTGAAAGCCGGTGAAGTACCCAGTCAGTGCTCCGAAAGCAATCGCGTTTGCCAGTGTGGCGAAATATAAAAATAGTGTAGTCCCCGCTACGCTTGAGTGAAGCCCATCCTTGAAGTCGCTCGCGTAAAAGCGCGACTTCCTTTTGATGTCGGCGATGATACCTCCGAAAAGTCTTCCAGTGAATAGCAGTTCCTTATTGTGGTCGCTCATGCGTAAATGGTTCTAAGATTACCGGGCATAAATACAAAACTTCCAACAAAGTGAAAAACCCGGGGGGCATGCAATACGAATTCACGAGCCCGCGCCGCGTTTCCGGGACTCGGTCAATCTTCTGGCGTCAATGCCCCCGATAGACCTTCATGATGCATTGAGAATGCGCGCAAGGTCCGCAGGACTGTACTTGACCGACTTGATCGTTTTGTTATCTGATGTCCTGTAGACCAGCCACTTGTCACCTTCCTGGCGATAATAACATGCCGTGCCGTCCTTCTGCTGGTAGTGCTCAACGGTTTGCCGCGCCTCCTCTTCCGAATTGCAGGCCTTGCTCATGTTCGACCGCTGGACTTCCTCGAAAAGAGCGGCGAACTTTTCACCGAGGCCGAACTCCAGTATCGCGCCCGAGAGAACATACTGAAGGTCACACAACGCATCCGCTACTTCAATGATGTCCTTCTGCTGCACCGCCGCCTCCAGCTCCTTCAACTCTTCAGCCAACAGCGCAATTCTCAACCGACAACGATCCTCAGACGGAATTTCCGGCTGGGCCAGTATAGGGTGTTTAAAAGTTTCGTGAAATTCGGCAACAAGGTTCAGGGCATCAGGTTGTTTCATATC
>CAZIAG010000389.1:0-4137 GCA_964537375.1 uncultured Roseivirgaceae bacterium | reverse complement strand
CCTTGATCACAAGAAACAATTCATCTTCCATTTCGTGGTGATGCCAGTCGAATTCGCCCTTCAACTTGGCGGCCTTCACTTGCTGACCATTGAGCTCACCGATAATGCGCGGGTTCCAATAGTCGTGGAACTGTGATAGTTTTTCGTTGATGTTGACTTTGTTCATTGGGCGGTTAAGTTAGTGGGTTAACTGAATATACATCACTCATGGTCGTTTCACCAGGCGTGGTCCGCACTATTCTCCCCGAGGGCGAGGGTAAGCAGACCATCCGGGAGCGGAGTCGGCCGCCGTTTCGGTAAGTGGTTGTCCGCGTTAAGGTCATCGTCTACCCTAACCCTCACGGGGAGTATTCTCCGCTCTTGATCTTTGGTAAGTTCTGTCGACCGTAGCCGGTACAAATCACCGGTGTACAATCGTCAGCACATCTTCTCCAAGATGCACGGTCTCTCTGACGTTCCCTTTAATACGCGGTGCGGGGATCCCATTCGTGAACCGTTTCCTCCCATTCGTAAATATGCGGGCTTCATCCCAGAGATTTTCGTCCATAAAATGTTGAATGGTCACCGCGCCTCCCTCTACGATCACGGACTGAATACCCCGCTGGTGCAGGTCGGACAGCATGTCCGCCAGGAAGGATTGATCCGATAAGCGAATGTATTGAACGTTGTCGCCGGACCGGTCTACTTTCACGTTATAGCAAAAGGTCATCTGGCTGCCGTTGAACAGTTGCAACTCGGAGCGCAGTTGCAGGTTTCGGTCGATCACAATCCTTACAGGATCTCTGCCGGTCCAAAGCCTGACGTTGAGTTGTGGATCATCCTTTTCGGCTGTCCGTGTCCCCACGAGGATTGCGTCTTCCTCCGCGCGCCATCTGTGCACCAACTGCCTCGACCGTTCGTCACTGATCCATTCGGATGAACCATCTGCACGCGCAATGAATCCATCGATCGTTTGCGCCCACTTGAGGATGATGTACGGGCGTTTCTTGTTAATGAAGGTGAGAAAACGACGGTTGAGAAATTCTCCTTCGTTTTCCAGTATTCCCGTCACCGGCTTGATGCCATGCGCTTCAAGTTTCGCGATTCCCTTTCCTCCGACAAGGGGATTGGGATCGACATTGGAGATGACGATACGCCTGGCACCGACGGACGTAATCAGGTCGGCACAAGGCGGCGTCTTTCCGTGATGAGCACAAGGCTCCAGGTTTACGTAAATGTCGCTTTCCGGAAGCAACGACTTGTCGGCGACCGCTTCAATCGCATTCACTTCGGCGTGGGCCTTGCCGTACTGACGATGCCAGCCTTCGCCGATGATCCGATCGTTCCAAACGACGACGCAGCCGACCAATGGGTTGGGACTTACTGAACCGATGCCGCGCATTGCCAATTCGAAGGCGCGACGCATAAAAAGTTCGTCGGAAGGACGTTGTAGCTCTCCCATGGTGTTAATATTGCAAAGAACGCGAAGGCATGAAGAATTCCAAAGAGCTGTTTATCGATTTCACCGGGCGTATCGAATTACCCGAAACGCGCGAGGAAATCGACAGCATCGGCGCGCTTGTCTTCCGATATCTTTTCGGTCTTTCTCGTACCGATATCCTGGCCGGCCGAAACGTGGAAGTCGACGATGCACAACTCGCTCGGCTTGACGCCTTCCTGAAACGAATCAACACTTCGGAGCCGGTGCAATACGTACTGGGCGAGGCCGACTTTTTCGGACGCGTATTCACCGTGACGCCTGCAGTGCTGATCCCGCGACCGGAAACTGAGGAACTCGTTCGCGTTGTACTGGAGTTTGTCAATAAGAACGGATTCCAACGTCCACATATTCTCGACATTGGATGCGGTAGCGGTTGTATTCCGGTGACGCTGGCCCTCGAGATCAAACGAGCCGACGTCGTCGCCACTGACATCAGCCTGCCCGCCACGGAAGTGGCCTGGACCAACGCCGAGAGACACGATGCCGACCTGCGCGTCATTCAACACGATATACTCACGGAAAGTCTGCCGGTGCGAAATCTCGACGTCATCACAAGCAATCCTCCATACGTGACCGTGCAGGAAAAGAGCTCGATGAAAGATAATGTTGTTCAGTATGAACCGCACGAGGCCCTGTTTGTGCCTGACAACGATCCGATGCTCTTTTACAGGACGATCGGGGGCAAGGCGTTTGACGCGTTGAAACCCGGCGGCTTACTCGCGGTGGAAATCAATGAAAAATATGGTCGTGAGGTTATGGGCGAATTGCAATCCGCGGGCTTTGGGCAGGTGCATGTCACTCGCGATATGGCCGGGAAGGACAGGATCGTTTCCGGAATAAAACCGGCAACCAATCATTAACTTTGCGGCATGTCGTGGCTCAGCAAGTTCAGCGAAGACGGTGCCAACGTCTCCTTTATAGGCGCCGGGAACCTGGCGTGGCACCTGGCGCCGGCTTTGGATAATACCAACTTTGCCGTAAGGGAAGTCTACAGCCAACGCCCCAGGAATGCGACGGCGCTGACGGAAAAATTGTACAACGCGCGCGCCAAATCCAATCTGGATTTCTCTGATAGTCCATCGCGCATTTTTATTATCGCGGTAACCGACGACGCCATCGAAAGCATTGCGCAGCGAATAGCTCTTCCGCCCGAGGCGATCCTGGTGCACACCTCCGGAGCCCAGGCATTGAGTACTCTCGGCTATGCGCCCACACCGCACACCGGAGTGTTCTACCCACTGCAGACTTTCAGTAAAGACAAGAAGGTCGATTTTCGCGACATCCCTGTTCTCGTGGAAGGGACGGATCGCGAAACGACGGATGTCTTGCTCCGAATGGGTCGGGCCATCAGCAAGAACGTGCAAAAAGTGTCGTCCGACGACCGCAAGGCAATTCACGTTGCGGCCGTGTTCGCTTCCAATTTTACCAATCACATGCTCACACTTGCCGCGGAGGTTCTCAAAGAGCGTAAGTTGTCGCTCGATCTTCTCAAACCGCTCATCGTTGAGACGATTAATAAGGCGCTGCATATCGGACCTGAAAAGGCGCAGACCGGACCGGCCCGTCGCGGCGATGTCGAAATATTAGACAAGCATTTCGCTTTTCTCCAGAAAGACGAAGCGCTGGCAGAAATTTATCGGAGTATCAGTCAGCATATTTTGGATCGCTACGACGAACCGGAGTAAAAGCAAACGGTCTGCAGGTGATGACCCAGGGACAAGACCCAAATCAAGGCAAGGTCTATCCCCATCAAAAGGTCGGCTTCCAAAATCTTCAATCTTCATCTCCAAAAGTTCTACTTCCGTATTCTTTATTCTCTAATCCCCTGCGATTGGAACACTGAACTCGTTGGGAACGGTCCGCTCTTCTTTCAACGAAAACCCCCCACTATCAAACGAGTTTCCTCCGAACCAGAAGATTAGAGCGTACAGATTGCAGAATGAAGAAGTAGAATTGATGGTGAGGTCAAACCCAGTGACGTTCACAACCCCAGTGACCAGCGACCGAGGCCTCCGGCAAAAATTCTGAATTCATCAAATCATCTTTGTCCGCGAGAAAGAAATCGCGGAATCGTGAGAGGTTCTGATAATGAAGCCTCAGCCTTAGCCAGCGTGTCCCTTAGTATGGCCTTAGTATGTCTTTGGTATGAAATACATACGCATGATTCGCTCCCAACGTATGCGTAAGGTATTTATTGTGTCTGGGCGGAACTTAATGGAAACGAAGGGCGGAAGGAGTTGAAACCTTGATCTAACGTCTCTCTAAAAGAGACGTCATTTACGCCACATATACGGGATATCTACGGGATATCTACGCCATATCCCCCCAAAAAATTCCGCCAATGACAACTTTTTTGCGACACCTCTGATGCGCCGCGCACCCTGAAAAAGCCAGGCATAGGAAAGCATGTAGACATGTAGATGAGTAGTCGCCATTCTTTAGATTATAACGAAAACCGCGTGGAACGGGCCGCGTTGATCATTAGGATAATTTTCAATGGAACTGAACCAATGACTACAGCTTGAAGAAGTAGATTTGATGGCGAGGTCAATACCCGCTATTGAAGACATTCCATCAAAAAGCCTTCTTCTAAAAGAAGGGCCAGCCATAAGGAATCTCCCATCAAAAAAATCTACTTCCAAAATCTTCAATCTTCA